>JAJUIM010000425.1 GCA_029267645.1 Microbacterium sp. | reverse complement strand
TGCGGCCCGTTCGCGTGCGACATGCCCTCACGGTACGCCGCGGGATGTGTCTGCCGCCAGGGCGCGCTCAGCCCTCGAGGATCACGAGCCGCTGCGTCGCGCGGGTCATCGCGACGTAGCGGTCGACGGCGCCCTCGATGCCGTCGCCGAGGCGCTCGGGCTCGACGAGCACGACGAGATCGAACTCGAGCCCCTTCGACTCGGCCGCCGTGAGCGCGGTCACGCGCGGGAGGCCCGGATCCGCGTCCGCCCCGATCACGCACGCGACGCCCGATTCGTGCTCCGCGAGCCACGCCGACAGCACGTCGCGCAGCTCGGCGACCGGCCGCCGCTCGACGGGCACGCCGCTCTCACGCACCGACCGCGGCACGTTCGCGTCTGGCAGCGCCGCGCGGATCGCGGGCTCGGCCGCCGCCATCACCTCCGCGGGCGTGCGGTAGTTGATCGAGAGGCCAGCGACCTCCACGCGCGTGATGCCGACGTCCGCGAGTCGCTCCTGCCAGGTGCGCGAGAAGCCGTGCCTCGCCTGGGCGCGGTCGCCCACGATCGTGAAGCTCTTCGAGGGGCAGCGGCGGATGAGCATGCGCCACTCCGCGTCGCTCAGCTCCTGCGCCTCGTCGACGATGACGTGGGCGAAGGGGCCCGCGAGGGCGTCGACGCTCAGCTCGGGCAGCGCGCCCTCGTCGATCAGGCGCTCCTGCATGTCGCCGGCCTGCAGCATGAGCGAGACGCCCTCGCCGTCCTCGTCGGCGTCGGACAGGTACTCCACGACCGTCTCGATGCGCTCGCGCTCGACCTCGAGCGCGCGCCGCCGGGCGCGGCCTCGTTCGACCGCGTCGGGGTCGCCCACGAGGTCGCGCGCGGCGTCGATGAGCGGCAGGTCGGCGTCGGTCCACGGGGCGTCTCGGGGCCGCTCGAGCGCTGCCGCCTCGTCACGAGCGAGCCCGGGCGCGTATCGGGCCAGGAGCGCCGGGGCGGCCCACAGCGCGGCGACGAGCCTCGCGGGATCGAGCAGCGGCCACGCGCGGTCGAACGCCTCGCGCAGCCCCGTGTGCTGCGCGAGCTCGCGCCGCGCGAGGTGCGGGGGCATCTCGTCGACGCGCGACGTCACGATGTCGAGCAGCTCGTCCCAGATGAGGTCGCGCGCTTCGTTGTGGGGCGTGCCGTCGTCGGCGGCCTCGAACGCCTCGGCCCACTCCTCCGGCTCGATGTCGATGTCGGCCCACGACGCGGCGATCGTCGTGGGCTCGTCCGGCACCCGCTCGTAGTCACGGACGATCGCGGCGATCGCGTCTTCGATCGCGCCGGATCCCTTGAGCGCCGCGACGCGCGGATCCGCCTCCTCGCGCGCGTCCGCGCCCTCGGGCGTGAGTCGGCGCAGCGTCGCGATGCGCACGCTGTCCTCCCCGAGGCTCGGCAGCACGTCGTCCACGTACGAGAGGTACGCGTCGTTCGGGCCGACGAAGAGCACGCCGCCGCCCCCGCGCTGCGAGATGCGCGCGTCGGAGTACAGAAGGTAGGCCGCTCGGTGCAGCGCGACGACCGTCTTGCCCGTGCCGGGTCCGCCGTCGACGACGAGCGCATCGCGCGCATCGGCCCGGATGATCGCGTCCTGGTCGGCCTGGATGGTGCCGAGGACGTCGCGCATCTGGCCCGAGCGGGACGCCCCGAGGCTGCGGATGAACGCCGACTGGTCGTCGAGCGCCGCGGGCCCCTCGTCGGATCCGTCGGAGAACACCTCGTCCCAGTAGTCGACGACGCGGCCCTTCTGCCAGCGGAAGCGCCGCCGCGACGCAAGGCCCTGCGGGTTCGCGTGCGTCGCGGCGAAGAACGGCTCGGCCGCGGGCGCGC
>JAJUIM010000228.1 GCA_029267645.1 Microbacterium sp. | reverse complement strand
AGTTCAGCGAAGAGCACGGCGTCACGAGCCTCGCCGACCTCGCGGGCCTCGACATCGACCTGACGGTTGCGGCGAACCCCGAGTTTGCCGAGCGGCCCTACGGGATCCCCGGCCTCAAGGAGGTCTACGGCGTCGACGCCGTGCTGCAGCCGATCAACGACGGCGGCGGCCCGAACACGCTCAAGGCGCTGCTCGACGGCGACGTGCAGCTCGCCGACATCTACACGACGACGCCCTCGATCGCCGAGAACGACCTCGTGACGCTCGAGGATCCCGAGAACATGATCGTCGCGCAGAACGTCGTGCCGCTCATCTCGTCCGACGCGGCGAGCGACGAGGTCGTCGAGGCGATCGACGCCGTGCAGGCGGAGCTCACGACCGACGACCTCGTCGAGCTCAACGCGCAGAGCACGAACGACAAGCTCGCGGCCGAGGACATCGCGGAGGGCTGGCTCGACGACGCCGGGTTCTGAGCAGGCGGTCACGCCTCGCGGGGCGTCGTGCGCGTCGAGTCTCGCTCGCGCAGCTGCGGCACGATCTGCAGCCGTTCGATCGGTCGGTGAGCGCCCTCCGCGAGGCGCGCGGCCATGACCTCGACGGCGCGGCGGCCGACGTGCTCCTTCGCGGGGCGCAGCGCCGTGAGGGGTGGATCCGCGCCCTCGGCGATCTCGTCGTCGTACGCGACGATCGCGAGCTCGTCCGGCAGCGCCCAGCCGCGGTCGGCTGCGAACTGCTGCAGCAGCACCGCCTGCGGGTCGGAGTGCACGAGCGCGGCCGTGCAGCCCTCGGCGCGGATCGCGTCGAGCATGCCGTCGAGGGCGGCCGAGCGCTCGGCGCCCTGCAGTAGGTCGAGCGAGGTCGACACGTCGACGGGGGACGCGACGCCGAGCTCGTCGACCGCGCGGAACCACCCGCGCCGCAGCTGCGCCGATGTGGGCGACTGGGCGGACGTGATGATGCCGACCCTGCGGTGTCCTCGCGCGGCGAGATGCCGCAGCGCGAGCTCGCCGCCGAAGTCGTGGTCGGTCGTGACCCACTCGAGGCGGGTGAGCCCCAGCGCGGCGGGCGAGCGCCGCTCGACGAGCACGACCGGGATCGGCAGCGCATCGAGCCATTCGAGCATCGCGTGCCCCTCGGCGCCGGCGTTCTCGGGCGCGACGATGAGCCCGTGCACGCCGCCCGAGTCGACGAGCGACGCGATCTGGCGTCGCTGGTCGTCGATCGCGTAGCTCGCCCCGCGTAGGGCGAGCTGCATCCGCTGCTCCGTCGCCGCAGCCCTTGCGCCGACGATGATCTGGGGCCAGTAGTAGTTCAGCGAGGGCACGACCATGCCCACGCGGAAGCGCGGCGCCGAGGCGGCGGCGCGCGTGGGCACGGTCGTGTCCAGCGCGCTGCGCAGCGTCGCGCCGCCGTGCACGCGCGTCACGAGCCCCTCGTCCGCGAGGCGCCCGATGTCGCGGCGGATCGTCAGCTCCGCGACGCCCAGCTCGCGCGCCAGGTCGCTCACGCGCACCGAGCCCGTGCGGCGCAGCTCGTCCATGATGTGCTCGCGGCGTGACAGGCCGAAGGGGCGCGAGTCGTCGGTCATGCCGCCACCGCCTCTGCGCGCACCTCGAGCGACGCCGCGGCGGGGTCCGCCTCGAGCACGATGCGGCTGATGACGGGGCCCCAGGAACGGGCCATGATCGGATCCTCGACGGCGCGCGTCTCGACGCTCGCCGCCGCCGCGTCGTGGGAGAGGAGGAGCGCGCGCGAGCCCTCGCGCCCGGGGACGACGAAGCCCTCGCTCGTCTCGCGCGGCTCGCCGACGCAGACGAGCACCGCGCGTGCCGTGCCGTCCGACAGGCGCCACGCGTCGCGGATCCGCACCGCGCCGTCCGCCAGCTCGGCCGTGCGCCGCCACGACTCGCCCTCCTTGAGCGGGTAGGCGAGGTCGAGGTCGAGCTCCCAGCCGGACGCCGTCGCGCGGGCCTCGGCGCGGGCCCGGGCGCCCGGCTCCTGCACGAGGCCGCGCGGCAGCGGGGCGCTGTGCCAGTCGCTCGAGACGTACCAGAGCCCGTAGCGCTCGGCCGAGAACGTCTGCGCGGTGTAGGTCTCGCGGCCCGGATCGATCACGAGCGGCACGCCGTCGACGACGATCTCGATCGCGCCGAGGTCGTTGTGGTTGTGCGACTCGTCGTTGTGGCCCGCCTTCACGACGAGCGCGAGGCCGCGGGCGTCGCCCGCCCGCTCGCGCGCGATCCCGACGCCGATCGAGCGCAGGTCGACGCGCGCGGGCAGGGGATCCGGGCCGGCGCCGCCGCGGGGCAGGTCGGCGTCCAGCAGCGCGAGCACCTGCCGCCCCAGGCCGGCCTGCGTGTCGGACGAGGACGTCACGGTGCGCGCGAGATCGAGTCGGCGCGCGGCGAACGCCTCGGTCTCGGGCAGCTCCGCGAGCCGCGCCGCCCGCACGAGCGAGTGCCAGGGCAGCGGCTCGGGCGCGCGCGGCTCGGCGTCGGAGTAGCTCGCGTACCAGGAGCCGCCGAGGTGCACGCGCTCTGGGAAGCGCACGAGCTCGCCGAGGCCGGCCAGGGATCCGCCCGCGATTTCGCGCGCGACGGCGCCGCCCGTGATCCTGTCGATGATCCCGAGCGCGTCGAGGGCGCGGCCCGCGCCCTGCCACCAGTAGGCGAAGCCCTCGTCGATCGCGCCGTCGGCAGGCAGCTGCGCGAGGTAGCGGTCGAGGCCGTCGACGCAGCGCGCCTCGAGCCCCGCGCGCAGGTCGTCCGCGGCGAGGGCCTGCGCGGCGATGAGCACGTTGCCGTGGATCCACGGCGCCCAGTTGTGCACGCGGTCCTCCGTGCCCTCCCAGTGCCACTCGCGTTCGAGCAGCGGTGCGAAGACGCGGCGCGCGGCCTCGCTCCGCAGCCGGTCGCGGAGGCCGCCTCGGAGGGCGTCGAGCAGTGGGCCGATCACGAGGTCGGCCCAGGCGGCGAGCGCGACCGCCTCGCCGGCCCCGAGGTCGAGCACGGGGCTCGCGACATTGGTCGTCGCCCGCCCGCGAGCGAAGGCGTCGTCGTGCGCCGGCCAGCACCAGGTCGACTGCTCGCACAGCAGCCACAGCCCGTCTGCGGCCTCCGAGACGCGCCGTTCGGTGGGATCCAGCGCCGCGGCCAGCACGGCGCGCCTCGTGCGCTCGCTGCGCGCGAAGAACGGATCCTCGTACGCGAGGCGGCTCCCGGCGCTGCCGTACGCGGCCCAGTGTGACAGCAGCAGATCCGGCCACGGCGTGCCGGCTTCGGCGTCGGCGCGGGCGAGCAGGGCCTCTCGCGCTGCGGGATCGACGGCCCGCCATGCCGCGCGATCCGTCGCGTCGGGGATGTCGAGGGCGCGCCGCTCAGCGTCGTTCCAGAGGGCCGTGAGCACGCCGCGGTGCACGAGCGTCGCTCGGTGCTTCGTCGCACCGGTATGTTCGTTCATGTTCGAGTGAGATCCAATGTGTTCGAAGTGTTTGAACTCGTGTGCGTTCTCAGCATTACTGGATCCACATCGGCCCGCAAGGCCGCAGAGAACCTCGATGGAGAGCACATGCCGCAGCGACCGCGCACCCACTTCGCGATGGGGGAGGACACCTTCCGCCTCCTCTTCGACGAGCCGCGCCT
>JAJUIM010000469.1 GCA_029267645.1 Microbacterium sp. | reverse complement strand
GTCGTTAGCGTGGCGGCATGAGCAGCTACATCATCATCGACGGAGTTCGCGTTTCGGGCACGGCGGCGGCCACGGTTTCGATGCAGATCGCGGTGCACGCGGCGCTCGATCGCATCCACGCAGACGGGCTCGAGGATCTGTGGATCCCGCTCGTCGGGAGGACCGACGGTGCGCGCGTCGCCCAGATGGTGCGCCTGCGCCGAGACAGCGCGGTCGTGGCCGAGGTCGTCGCGGACGAGACGACCGCCGACAGCTTCTTCGACCGCATGTCCGATAAGCACCGCGCGTTCATGGAGGCCTACGGCCCGTCTGCCGAGCACGCCGTGCATCAGCACATCGACGCGTCGCGCGAAGGGTGACGGGCGAGAATGGGGTGTGACCTTCACGATCGTTCCCGCTGACCTGTCGGATGCCTTGACGCACGAGCTCGTCTCGTCGCACGTGGCCGAGATGCGCGCGGGCGCGGATCCGTCGGTCGTCTATGTATACGACACCGAGCAGCTGCGGGCGCACGACGTGACGCTCTGGACCGCGTGGCACGGCGATGAGCTCGCGGGCGTCGGCGGTCTCAAGCACCTGGACGAGGCGCGGGGCGAGCTGAAGTCGTTCCGCACCGCTCGCGCGTTCCTGGGGCGCGGCGTCGGGCGCGCGCTCGTGCGCCACGTCATCGCGGAGGGGCGCGCCCGCGGCTACTCGTCGCTGTGGCTCGAGACCGGCACAGCGCCGTCGTTCGTCGCCGCGCGTCACCTGTATGCGTCGGAGGGTTTCACGGCCTGCGAGGCCTTCGACGACTACACGCCGAACCCGCTGTCGCACTTCATGACGAGGGCGCTGTGATGGGCGAGATGTGAGGGGCGCGGCGACGCTTACCAACACTTCGTCTTCGAAGTGTTGGTAACATGATCCCATGTCCACACATCAGGGCGCCCGCATTCCGGTGCCGCCCGCCGGTTCGGAGCAACTCTCGTGGCGCCCGCAGCGCCCGGAGGTGTACTCGGGCGCGGAGCGCGCGCGGCAGACCGGCGCGTACGCAGCTGCGGTTCCCGCGGAGATCGCGGGTCTCGAGGTCCGGCTCTCTGCCGCCGACGCGGCCGATGCCGAGGAGGCAGCTCGCGCGCTCGTCGCATTCGATGCGCACGCCGTGCGCGCGCTCGGCGTGGACGATCCCGCTCTCGCGCCGATGTCGGCGATCCTGCTGCGCACCGAGAGCGCCTCGAGCTCGCAGATCGAGCGCCTCACGACGTCCGCGAAGCAGCTTGCGCTGGCCGAGATCGACGAGGGAGAGAAGGCGAACGCGCGCGAGGTCGTCGGCAACGTGCGGGCGATGGAGGCCGCACTCGCCCTCTCGGCCGACATCGACGAGCAGACGATCCTCGCGATGCACCGCGAGCTGCTGCGCGACGACCTCATCGATCATGGTGAAGCCGGCCGGTTCCGCGAGCAGCAGGTGTGGATCGGGGGCGACGACGCCGGGCCGATCGGCGCCGAGTTCGTCGCGCCGCGCCACGAGCGCGTTCCGGGCGCCGTGCGCGATGTCGTGGCGTTCCTCCGCCGC
>JAJUIM010000278.1 GCA_029267645.1 Microbacterium sp. | reverse complement strand
GGAACCGGCGCGGCGAAGACGGGCGGCAACTACGCCGCGAGCCTCCTGCCGCAGTCCGAGGCCGCCGAGCACGGCTGCGACCAGGTCGTCTTCCTCGACCAGAACGGCAACGTCGAGGAGCTGGGCGGCATGAACATCGTGTTCGTGAAGAAGGACGGCACGCTCGTCACGCCCGACTCCGACAGCATCCTCGACGGCGTCACCCGCAACTCGCTACTCGAGCTCGCCGCCGCGCGCGGCCACTCGATCGAGCGTCGCCCCGTGTCGCTCGCCGAGTGGCGCGAGGGCGTCGCCTCGGGCGACATCGTCGAGGTGTTCGCGTGCGGCACGGCCGCCGTCGTCACGCCGATCGGCGCGCTGCTCGCGGAGGGCTTCTCCGACGAGCAGCCGACGGGCGAGCTCGGCCTGTCGCTGCGCGAGGAGCTCACCGACATCCAGTACGGCCGCCGCGAGGACACGCGGGGCTGGCTGCACCGCCTCGACGCCTGAGCCCCGAGTCGATCGAGCGCCCGTCCGGATCCGTCCGGGCGGGCACTCGACGCGTCTCGGGCGATAGTGTGGGCGGGTGAAGATCGCGCGGTTCAGCCACAACGACGCCATCAAGTACGGGATCGTGGACGGAGCGGAGCTCGTCGTCCTCGCCGGGGATCCCCTCTTCGCGGGGTACGAGACGACGGGGGAGCGGGTGTCGCTCGGCGACGTCGCGCTGCTGGCGCCCGTCATCCCGCGATCCAAGGTCGTGTGCGTCGGGCGCAACTACCGCTCGCACGCCGCCGAGCTCGGCAACGACGTGCCCGCCGAGCCGCTGCTGTTCTTCAAGCCCAACACGTCGGTCATCGGCCCCGGCGACGCGGTCGTGCGCCCGCCGCAGAGCGACGACACCCAGTGGGAGGGCGAGCTCGCGGTCGTGATCGGCAAGATCGCGAAGAACGTGAGCGCGGCCGACGCGTCGGACGTCATCTTCGGCTACACCGTCGCGAACGACATCACGGCGCGCGACCTGCAGAAGAGCGACCGGCAGTGGGCGCGCGCGAAGGGCATGGACACGTTCTGCCCCCTCGGCCCGGCCATCGAGACTGACTTCGACGTCGCGAACGGCGAGATCATCACGCGCCACAACGACGCCGAGGTCCAGCGCGGGCGCTTCGCCGACATGATCTTCGACATCCCGACGATCATCGAGTACGTCTCGGCCGCCTTCACGCTCCTGCCGGGTGACGTCATCCTCACGGGCACGCCCGAGGGCGTCGGCGCGTTCCGCGGCGGCGACTCCGTCGAGGTCGAGGTGCCGGGCATCGGCATCCTGCGCAATCCCGTGCGCGACGCGCAGTAGCCGGATCTTCGCGCGCGATCGCAGGGATCGCGCGGGTCGCGCTTGTAGGATCGAGGCGATGTCTTCTGCACCTGATCCCCGAACCACCGAGGCCACCGGTTCCGACGTGCGCGTGCGCTTCTGCCCGTCGCCGACGGGTCTGCCGCACGTCGGCCTGATCCGCACCGCGCTGTTCAACTGGGGCTACGCACGCCACCACGGCGGCAAGCTCGTCTTCCGCATCGAGGACACCGATGCGAACCGCGACAGCCAGGAGAGCTACGACCAGCTCATCGACGCGCTCACGTGGCTCGGCATCGACTGGGACGAGGGCGTCGAGGTCGGCGGGCCGCACGCGCCGTACCGCCAGTCGCAGCGCCACGACCTGCACCGCGAGGTGCTCGACAAGCTCATCGACGCGGGCCTCGTCTACGAGAGCTTCTCGACGGCCGACGAGATCGACGCGCGCAACGAGGCCGCCGGCCGGCCCAAGCAGCAGGGCTACGACAACTTCGACCGCGACCTCACTGACGAGCAGAAGGCCGCGTTCCGCGCGGAGGGCCGCGAGCCGGCGCTGCGCCTCAAGGTGCCCGACGAGGACATCACGTACGTCGACCTGATCCGCGGCGAGGTCACCTTCCCGGCGGGCAGCTTCACCGACTTCGTCATCGTGCGTCCGAACGGGATCCCGCTGTACACGTTCGTGAACCCCGTCGACGACGCGCTGATGGGCATCACGCACGTGCTGCGCGGCGAGGACCTCATGCCGTCGACGGCGCGTCAGATCGTGCTCTACCGCGCGCTCATCGAGGCCGGCGTCGCGACGTTCATCCCGCGCTTCGGCCACATGCCGCTCGTGCTCGGCGACGGCAACAAGAAGCTGTCGAAGCGCGATCCGCGCGCCGACCTGTTCCTGCAGCGCGACAAGGGCTTCGTGCGCGAGGGGCTGCTCAACTACCTCGCTCTGCTCGGCTGGTCGATCGCGCCCGACCGCGACGTGTTCTCGCTCGACGAGTTCGTCGCCGCGTTCGACATCGCCGACGTCAACCCGAACCCCGCGCGCTTCGACCAGAAGAAGGCCGAGTCGATCAACGGCGACCACATCCGCCTGCTCGACGTCGACGACTTCGCCGAGCGCCTCGTGCCGTACCTGCAGTCAGCGGGCGTGCTGGGCGAGCAGCCGTCGAGCGACGAGCTGGCGCTCGTGCGTCAGGCGGCCCCGCTCGTGCAGGAGCGCATGCAGCTGCTCGGCGACGCCGGCACGATGCTCGGCTTCCTCTTCACCGACGACCTCGCCTACGACGAGGACGCCGTCGCGAAGCTCGACGACCAGGCGCCCCGCGTGCTCGAGGCGAGCATCGCGGCGCTCGAGCCCCTCGACGACTTCGGCGCCGAGGCGATCCAGGCGGCGCTGTCCGCGGCGCTCATCGACGGCCTCGGGCTCAAGCCGCGCGTCGCCTACGCGTCGCCGCGCGTCGCGATCTCGGGCCGCCGCGTCTCGCCGCCGCTGTTCGAGTCGATGGAGCTGCTGGGCCGCGAGCGCACGCTCGCGCGCCTGCGCGCACTCGCCGAGAAGCTCTCGAGCTGAGCGCGACACGCCCCGGCTGCACGCACGAATTGGCGGCATGCCCGAGCATCGGGTAGAGTAGTCACTTGTGACGGCGACAGCCGGAGCGCCCTTGGGGTATGGTGTAATTGGCAACACGGCTGATTCTGGTTCAGTTGTTCTTGGTTCGAGTCCAGGTACCCCAGCTTTGACAGAGACCCCCTGGTGATCCAGGGGGTCTCTTGCGTGCGGCGGCG
>JAJUIM010000275.1 GCA_029267645.1 Microbacterium sp. | reverse complement strand
GTCCTCGGGGCCCGACCCGTCGAGCTCCTCGGCGAACGTGCGCGCCCAGTCGGCGGCGGGCACGACGTGCCGGCGCATGGCCTTGGGCAGCGCCTTCAGCATCGCCGTGATGAGCTCGTCGCGCAGCCCCGGCACCTGCCAGTCGAAGCCGTCGGGGCGCAGCGATGCGAGCAGCGCGAGGGGCACGACGACCGTCACGCCGTCGTCGGCCGCGCCCGGCTCGAAGCGGTACGCGAGGTTGAGCGTCTGATCGCCCTGCGTCCATCGCGTCGGGAACGCGCGCTGGTCGGCCGCGGCCTCGCCGTCGAGCAGATCCGATTCGCGCATCGTGAGCAGATCGGGCGAGCGCACGAGCTCGTCGCGCCACCACGCCTCGAAGCTGCGCACGTCGAAGACGTCGGCGGGGATCCGCGCGTCGTAGAAGGCGAAGACGGCCTCGTCGCCCGCGAGGATGTCGCGCCGTCGCTCGCGCTCCTCGAGCTTCTCGAGGCGGCGGCGCAGGTCTGCGTTCTGGCGCAGGAAGCGGGCGACCGGCTTCGCGAGCCGCGACGGATCCCACTCGCCCTCCACCAGCGCGTGGCGCACGAACATCTCGCGCGCGGCGGCGCGGTCGACGCGGGCGAACTGGATGCGCCGGCGAGAGACGATCTCGACGCCGAAGAGCGTGACCTTCTCGTGGGCGACGGCGGCGCCCGCGTCCTTCGACCAGTGCGGCTCCGACACCTGCTTCTTCACGAGGTCGCCCGCGAGGTCCTCCGCCCACGCGACGTCGATTCCCGCGACCGTGCGGGCGAACAGGCGCGACGTCTCGACGAGCTCGGCGGCCATGACGGCGCGCGGGCGCGACTTCTTGAGGCCGGACCCGGGGAAGATCTGGAACGACACGCCCCGCGCGCCGCGGTAGGTCGCGGGCGCCGCGCGTCGCGATCCCTTCTGCTTCTGCGACTCGCGCTCGTCGAGCACGCCGATCTGGCTGAGCAGCCCCGCGAGCAGCGCCCTGTGGATCGCCTCGCCCTGCGGGTGGCCGGATTCGGGCGCCTGCTGCCGGCGCTTCGCGTCCGCCCGGCCGGCGTCGCGCTTCGCGCCCGAGCCGCCCGCTTCGCGCGTGAGCGAGCGCAGCTGGCGGTGCACGTCGAACCACTCGCGCACGCGCACGTAGTTCAGGAACTGCGAGCGCACGTGGCGGCGGAATGCGCTCGAGCCGAGCTCGCGCTGCTGCTCGCGCAGGTGATTCCAGAGGTTCAGCAGCGTGAGGAAGTCGCTCGACGGATCCACGAAGGCGGCGTGCGCCTGCGCCGCCTGCTCGCGCTGCTCCTCGGGCCGCTCCCGCACGTCCTGGATCGACATGCCCGCGACGATCGCGAGCACCTCGTCCGTGACGCCCGTGCGCCGCGCCTCGACGAGCATGCGCGCGAAGCGCGGGTCGATCGGCAGGCGGACGAGCTCGCGGCCGATCTTCGTGAGCCTCGGATCCGCGCCGCCGCGACCCAGCGTGACGGCGCCCAGCTCGACGAGCAGGTCGAAGGCGGCCTTCACGCCGCGCGAGTCGGGCGGCGTGAGGAACGGGAAGGCCTGGATGTCGCCGAAGCCGAGCGACAGCATCTGCAGCACGACCGAGGCGAGCGACGTGCGCAGGATCTCGGGGTCGGTGAACTCGGGCCGGCGCACGAAGTCGTCGTGCGCGTACAGGCGGATCGCGATGCCGGGGCTCGTGCGACCCGCGCGGCCCGACCGCTGCTGCGCCGACGCCTGCGACACGGGCTCGATCGGCAGGCGCTGCACCTTGGCTCGCACGGCGTAGCGCGAGATGCGCGCGGTGCCCGCGTCGATCACGTACCGGATCCCGGGAACCGTGAGCGAGGTCTCCGCGACGTTCGTGGCGAGGATGATCCGCCGCTTCAGCCCGGGCACGCGCGAGCGCTCGAACACCCTGTGCTGCTCGGCGGCGCTCAGCCGGCCGTAGAGCGGCAGCACCTCGGTCGGCGCTGCCTGGTTTCGGAAGGCGCCCGTGACGGCGTCCATCGCGTCGCGGATCTCGGCCTCGCCGGGCAGGAACACGAGCACGTCGCCCGGCGCCTCGCGATCCAGCTCGCGCAGCGCCGCGACGATCGCACCGACCTCGTCGTCGGCGTCGTACGCCCGCTCGTCGACCGCAGCCTCTTCCGGTGCAGAACGACGCCAATTTTCTGCGGACTCGTCCGGATCCCCGGCGTGTCGCGGTCCTGCGGCAGAAATTGACGTCGTTGTGTCCGCGTCGGAGGAGGAGGCAGAGGCAGATGCGAACGGGCGATACCGGATCTCGACGGGGTACGTGCGGCCCGACACCTCGATGATCGGGGCGGGGGTGCCGTCGGCAGATGCGAAGTGCGCAGCGAACGACTCGGGGTCGATCGTCGCCGACGTGATGACAACCTTCAGGTCGGGGCGGTCGGGCAGCAGCCGCTTGAGGTACCCCAGCAGGAAGTCGACGTTGAGCGAGCGCTCGTGCGCCTCGTCGATGATGATCGTGTCGTAGCGCCGCAGCAGCCGATCGCGGTGGATCTCGTTGAGCAGGATCCCGTCGGTCATGAGCGCGATGCGCGTGTCGTCCGACACCTGATCCGTGAAGCGCACCTTGTAGCCGACGACGCCGCCGAGCTCGACCTGCATCTCCTCGGCCACGCGCTCGGCGATCGTGCGCGCCGCGAGCCGTCGCGGCTGCGTGTGGGCGATGCGCTCGCGCCCCAGCTCGAGGGCGATCTTCGGCAGCTGGGTCGTCTTGCCGGATCCCGTCGCGCCCGCGACGATCACGACCTGGTGGTCGCGGATCGCCTCCGCGATCTCGTCCCGCGCAGCGCTGACGGGCAGCTCGGCGGGATAGGAGATGACGGGCTCGGGCGCAGGCATAGCGCTCCAGTCTATTCCGCTCGAACATTACCCGTCGCCTGTTCGTCACACGCCGGACACGGCGCGCGGCTAGCGTGCGACGTGTGAAGCTCGCCGATGTCGACCCGTTCATCGGGACCCAGCCAGCCGACCTCCCGCGCCCGGAGGGGCTCGCGGCCACCTGGTGGTGGCCGAAGCCGCAGATCGGCAACACGCATCCGGGGGCGGCGTACCCGCTCGGCATGGTGTCGGCCTG
>JAJUIM010000310.1 GCA_029267645.1 Microbacterium sp. | reverse complement strand
TCGGGATCCGCTGGCTCGCGGTCGCGCAGCCGTGGCAGAACCTGCCGTTCCTCAAGGACGAGCCGGCGGCCGAGGAGGTCGCCGAGCCGACCCCGACGCTGTACCCGACGAGCGGGCCGAATGCGCCGGATCCGTCGGCGAACCCTGGCGCCGAGGAGGACGAGCCCGTGGCGTGCGAGAACGGCGCGCTCGAGGTCGTCGCGCACACCGACAAGGAAGAGTACGGCCCCGACGAGAACCCGCAGGTGTCGATGGAGCTGACGAACGTCGGCGGCGTCGACTGCGTCGTCAACGTCGGCACGAAGGCGCAGCGCTTCGTCATCGCGAGCGGCGAGGACGAGTGGTGGCGCTCGAGCGACTGCCAGGTGAATCCGGCCGATCAGTGGGTCACGCTCGAGGCGGGCCAGACAGTCGAGTCGTCCGAGCCCATCACGTGGGATCGCACGCGCTCGTACGACAACACGTGCGACGCGGAGGATCGCCCGGCCGCGGTCGGCGGCGGCGCGACCTACACGCTCACGGTGAAGCTCGGCGAGGTCACCTCGGAGGGGCGCACGTTCGTGCTGCAGTGACCCGTCACTCCGACGCGATGAGCGTCGCGAGGTGCGGGTAGTCGCGCACGAGCCCGCGCGCGTCGACCGACAGCGCTGCGCGGAAGTCGCGGTTCGCGCTCTCGTACCGCACGCGCAGGCCGGCGTCGTCGGGATCCGCCGAGGCGTACACCTGCTCGCTGCGCAGCACCCGCAGCGACGGCATCTCGACCCACGCCATGACGAGCCGCGTGGGCGCGACGCCGCCGTCCAGCAGGCGCAGCCGGCGGATCGGCATCGTGTTCGTCACGGGGCACAGGCCGAGGTCGCAGTCGAGGCGAACGCATCGGCCTGCGAGCCGCACAACCCCTGCGATTCGAGACGCGAAGCGGCCCCGCGTACCCTGGATCCATGGCGAAGAAGCGCAGGAAGCCCGCCGCGGCCGACCCGAACGAGTTCCGGTCGGAGGCGCTCGCGCAGGCCCTCGAGAAGCAGGACATGGCGGCCGTGGCCCTCGCGCTCCGCAACGGCAGCACGATCGTGCCGCTCATCAAGCCGGGCACGCGCGACAACCCGCTCGACGGTGGCGAGGTGTGGACCTACCGCGACCAGACGACGGGCGACGTGGCGCTGCTGCTGTTCAGCGACGCCCGCAACAAGCCCGAGAACCTGCCGCCGGCCGTCGCCGAGTACTCGCCCGCGTGGCTCGTGTCGTTCCTCACGACCTACCGCGACACGATCACGACCGTGTTCCTCGACATCGCGGGCCCGCACCCCATGCAGGCGGCGCCCGACGAGCTGCTGCGGGTGCTGCAGGCGTGACGGATCCGTGCCCCTGCGGATCCGGCCGCGCGTACGCCGACTGCTGCGGCGCGCTGCACCGCGGTGAGCGCGACGCCGCGACGCCGGAGGAGCTCATGCGGTCGCGGTACGCTGCGTTCGCGAAGCGGGATCCGTTCTACCTCGCCCGCACGTGGCACCCGCGCACGCGGCCCGCGGACGTGTCGGCGGATCCGCAGCTCGCGTGGACGGGCCTCGACGTGCTGTGGTCGTCGGTCCGCGGCGACACGGGCACGGTCGACTTCGTCGCGCGGTACGTCGGGCCGGACGGCCCGGGCGAGCTGCGCGAGCACTCGCGGTTCGCGCGCCGCGCGGGGCGCTGGGTCTACGTCGACGGCGACGTAAGCTGACGGGCGCGGATCACGCGGCCGCGCGGTCGCGGATCCCGAGCCAGGAGACCACGCCGCCCGCGGCGAGGAGCGCCGCGACGATGATGCACGAGCGGTGGAAGCCGTCGAGGTCGAGCGAGCCGCCGACCGCCGTGCCGATCATCGCGACGGCGATGAGGCCCGCGACGCGCGAGATGGCGTTGTTGACGGCGCTCGCGATGCCGCTGCGCGAGGCGTCGATCGCGCCGAGGATCGTCGACGTGAGCGGCGACACGGTCGTCGTGAGGCCCAGGCCGAAGACGATCATGCCCGGCAGCACCTGCCACCAGTAGCTGAAGTCGGGCGCGACGAGCAGCAGGAGCAGGGATCCGACGGCCATGAGCAACGGGCCCGCGGTCATGAACAGTCGCGCGCCCCAGCGGGCCGCGAGCGCGCCGACGCGCGAGCTCAAGAGGATCATGAGGATCGTCACGGGCAGGCTCGCGAGGCCCGCGAGGGTCGCGGACAGGCCCGCGCCCTCCTGCAGGTAGATCGCGATGACGAAGCCGTTGAGCGAGAGCGCGGCGTAGACGAACGTCGTCGCGACGTTGCCGGTCCAGAAGTTGCGCACGCGGAAGAGATCGAGCGGCAGGATCGGATCGCGCACCGTGCGCTGGCGCAGGAGGAACAGGGCGAAGAGGATCGCGCCCGCGACGAACGCGCCGAGGATCGCGGGGTGCGTCCAGCCGAGGTTGGGCTGCTCGATGAGGGCGAAGACGACGCCGCCCAGCCCGAGGGCGCACAGGGCGGCGCCGAGAATGTCGATGCGGGATCCGGGGCGGCGCTCGGGATCCGTCACGCCGCGCAGCATCCACAGCGTCGCCGCGATCGGGACGACGTTGATGAGGAACGCGAGGCGCCAGCTCGCGAGGTCGACGAGCGCGCCGCCGAGCAGCGGGCCGACGATCATGGCGCCCGTCGTGAAGGAGGTCCACGTGCCGATCGCGCGGCCCTGCGCGGGGCCGGAGAACGTCGAGGTGATGAG
>JAJUIM010000270.1 GCA_029267645.1 Microbacterium sp. | reverse complement strand
GCGCGGCTGACGGGACTCACTCTTCGGGGTCGCGGGGGCCGACGCCCGCGACGTCGTTCTGCTCGCCGTCGTCGGGCGAGGATCCGTCGCCGACCGTCTCGTCGTCGATGCCGACGGCCTCCGCGGCGCCCGTGTCGGCGCCCTCGCGGCCGGCCGGCGTCTCCTCGTCCGGTTCCTCGACGTCTGCCGGGGCGAGGTCCTGCAGGAATTCGCGATCACCGTTCGGATCCCCGCTGTCGCGGTCGTGCAGCTGCGCGTTCGCCGCCACGACCTCCTCGGGCGTCAGGTCGTCGCGGTCTCGTTCGTCGCTCATGTCGCGTCCTTCCGTGTCGCGGTTCGGTTGACGCGCCCGAGTCCACCGGATCCGCCCGCTTCGCGGCACCCCCTTGACGCTGCGGCGCGGGGCCGTTTTATACCTCATCCGGCCCGCGCATGACAGCCCGTATGCGCGAACGGCGCCGCGTGCCTACCGTGCCGTCATGAACGCACACGCACCCGCAGACGCACTCGTCCTGAACTGCACGCTCAAGCCGTCGCCCGCGACCTCGAGCACCGACCGGCTCGCGGGCCTCGTCGCGGCTGCGCTCGCCGACCGCGGCTTCGCGTCCGAGACCGTGCGCGTCGTCGACCACGCCGTGCTGCCGGGCGTCGAGCGCGACATGGGGGAGGGCGACGCCTGGCCGGGGATCCTGCGCGCCGTCCTCGCCGCCCGCATCGTCGTGTTCGCGACGCCGACGTGGGTCGGGCAGCACTCGAGCGTCGCCCAGCGCGTGATCGAGCGCCTCGACGCCGAGCTGTCGCAGACCGACGACGCGGGCCGCCCGTCGCTGTTCGACCGCGTCGCGATCCCCGTCGTCGTCGGCAACGAGGACGGCGCCCACCACATCATCGGCGTGCTCGCGCAGACGCTCGGCGACGTCGGGTTCACGATCCCCGCGCAGTCGAGCGTGTACTGGAACGGCGAGGCGATGCACACGACCGACTTCGTCGAGCTCGACGCCGTACCCGAGGCCGTCGCGAGCGCCGTGACGACGGCCGCGTCGAACGCCGCGCACCTCGCGGATCTGCTGCGCCGCGCGCCCTACCCGAATCCGCAGGCATCATGAACCTCCGATCGCACCCCCACGTCACGCCGTCGACGGGATCCCTCGCGATCTGCGATGGGCTCGACGACCTCGCCCGCCTGATCCGCACGCTCGGCCCGCTCTACGTGCGCTACAGCGCGGGGCCCGACGCGGACGCGCGCGAGCAGAGCCGCGACGGCGAGAGCGGCCTGCCGCTGCCCGGGCTGTCGGTCAATCCGCTGAACCCCGAGCCGTGGTGGACGCGTCCTATCGAGCACTGGCTCGCGAGGCAGCTCATGCAGTACGGCCACCTCGACGACGACGGCGACTTCGCCTGGGCGCTCGCGGGCCGCGAGGTCGCGCGCGGCCCCGACTCGGAGCCGCTGCTCGTCGAGGTCGTGCCGGTCGCCTTCTTCACCGAGGGCGCCCTCGACGAGGCGGATCGCGTTTACTCCGACGCGTTCGATCGGGGGACGCGACCCGCCCCGGGCCGGGGCCTTTCGTCCTCGGCGTAACCCTCTTGTGACACGCGTGGGCTCCTGCCATGGTGAGGGCAAGGTGTTGAGGTATTCGCAGCCCGCGCCACCCCCACGCGCGCCGCCTTCGCACGGAACGGAGGTTCCATATGGGAAAGTTCATCTACGCCGACACCGTGAAGGTCGACATCGAAGACCGCACCCTCGCCCACCTGCACGTCGTCATCGGCACGAAGCTGCGGCGCGGAGAGGCCTTCTACTTCACGTGGCGCGAGGACGCCAGCGTGGGCGACGGGCGCACGAGCGTCTGGCTGCACCAGGCGGTTCCGCTCGTGTATCGCTTCTCGGGCAGCAGAAAGCCGGCCCTCAACGCGGCGTGGATCGACGCGCTCGCGTACACGGCGAATTCGTCGTCGGGGCTGCACCTCGTGCCCGAGCCCAACGACCGCGACCGCGACCCCGAGGCGGTGATGACGGCGTGACCGGGCGCCGCAGCCGCACGGCCCGAGGAACGGACTGACCGTGGGACGGCTCTACTACGGCGGCCCCGACAGCGCGATCGAGATCGAGGAGCGCGCGCTCGCCCATCTCAAGCTCGTCGTCACGACGAAGCTGCGGCGCGGAGAGAGCTTCACGCTCTCGTGGACGCACGCGCCGCACCAGCAGCCGGGCCGCAGCACGATCTGGCTGCATCCCGCGATCCCGCTGTGGTTCGAGTTCGACGACCCCGAGCCCGCCGAGCTCAGCGCGCGCTGGCTCGACGAGCTCGCCCACTCGTCGCATTCGACGGGCGGGATCCGGATGGACCTGTCGCACCCGGGCCCGAGCGACTGACGGCTCGGGCAGAAAGGAGCTGACGATGCCTCGCAGCAGCATCAAGGACGAAGAGGTGTACCGCCGCGTGCACGAGGAGGGCGCCTCGGAGCAGAAGGCCGCGCGCATCGCGAACGCGGCCGCGCGCGACGGCCGGTCGGCCGTCGGCAAGCGCGGCGGCGAGTCCGGATCCTACGAGGATTGGACGGTCGACGAGCTGCGCGAGCGCGCGAAGGAGATCGGCCTCACGGGCTACTCGAAGCTCCGCAAAGCCGATCTCATCGACGCGCTGCGCGACAGCTGACGCGCGCGAGGGGCGCCCTCAGGGGCGCTCCTCGTCGCCGTGCCACTCCTGCAGCTCCCAGCCGCGGCCCGCGTCGTCGGCCTCGGGGTCCCGCGTGTAGTCGGGCCTGGCGGGCTGCGCCGGCTGATCCGACAGCTCGCCGCCCTCGCGGCCGCCGCGGGGGCGGCCGTGGTCGGCGAACTCCTCGCGGTCGAACACGAACGTCCACGGCCCGGCCGTGAACCGCGCCCCGGTGCGCAGCGTCTCGCTCCGGTCGCCCGGATGCGTCGCGGCCGAGAGCGGGTTCGCGTTCATCTCGCCCGCCCCGTGCAGGGTCAGCACGTACTCGTCCCGCTCGTCGTGCACGATCGTCGCGTGCAGCGGGTCGATGCCCTGCAGCCGCAGGCCGCTGCCGGCTGCGGATCCGATCGTCAGCTCGTCGGTCTCGAGCGGCTGCTCGAACCGGTCCTCCTCGGAGCGGACGAACAGGCGCGGATGGCCCGCGCCCCATTCGGCGTGCGTCGTCTCGGGT
>JAJUIM010000210.1 GCA_029267645.1 Microbacterium sp. | reverse complement strand
GACCGAGATCCGCGACGCCGCCGACGCCGGCTGACACTGCAATACCGGGGCCGCTCCGGTATCTTGATGTCGAGAGATCTCTCATCCCGGCACACCCCGAAGTCTGGAGCGCCACCGAAGCATGTCCAAGATCATCTACACTCACACCGACGAGGCGCCCCTGCTGGCGACGTACTCGCTCCTCCCGATCATCGAGGCGTACGCGAAGCAGGCCGGAGTCGAGTTCGAGACGCGCGACATCTCGCTCGCGGGCCGCATCCTCGCGCAGTTCCCGGAGCGCCTCACGGACGAGCAGCGCATCGACGACGCGCTCGCCGAGCTGGGTGAGCTCGCCGAGAACCCCTCGGCCAACATCATCAAGCTGCCGAACATCTCGGCTTCGATCCCGCAGCTGAAGGCCGCGATCGCCGAGCTGCAGTCGCAGGGCTACGACGTGCCCGACTACCCCGAGGACCCGCAGACGCCCGACGAGAAGGACATCGCGGCGCGCTACGACAAGGTCAAGGGCTCGGCCGTCAACCCCGTCCTGCGCCAGGGCAACAGCGACCGCCGCGCGCCGGGCGCCGTGAAGGCGTACGCGAAGGCGCACCCCCACCGCATGGGCGACTGGTCGGCCGACTCGAAGACCCGCGTGGCGACGATGGGCCACGACGACTTCTTCTCGAACGAGAAGTCGTTCGTCTCACCCGCCGACGACGTGCTGCGCATCGAGCTCGTGACGGCCGACGGATCCGTCACGGTGCTGAAGGACACGCTGCCCGTGCTCGAGGGCGAGGTCGTCGACGCGACGTTCCTGAGCGCCAAGGCGCTCGACGCGTTCCTCGCAGAGCAGGTCGAGGCCGCGAAGGCCGAGGGCGTGCTGTTCTCGGCGCACCTCAAGGCCACCATGATGAAGGTCAGCGACCCCATCATCTTCGGCCACGTCGTGCGCGCCTTCTTCGCGCCCGTGTTCGAGCAGTACGGCGAGGAGCTCGCCGCCGCGGGCCTCTCGGCGAACGACGGCCTCGGCGCGATCTACGCGGGCCTCGACGGCCTCGAGCGCGGCGCCGAGATCCGCCGCGCGTTCGAGGCGCAGCTGCAGGCCGGGCCGAAGCTCGCCATGGTCAACAGCGACAAGGGCATCACGGGCCTCCACGTGCCGAGCGACGTCATCATCGACGCCTCGATGCCGGCCATGATCCGCACCGGCGGCCACATGTGGGGCCCCGAGGGCGAGGAGGCCGACACGCTCGCCGTCATCCCCGACTCGTCGTACGCGGGCGTCTACCAGGCCGCGATCGACGACTGCAAGCGCAACGGCAAGCTCGACCCCGCCACGATGGGCACCGTGCCGAACGTCGGCCTCATGGCGCAGAAGGCCGAGGAGTACGGCTCGCACGACAAGACGTTCGAGATCCCCGCGGACGGCACGGTCCGCGTCGTGAACAGCGCGGGCGAGACCGTGCTCGAGCACGCCGTCGAGGCCGGCGACATCTGGCGCGCCTGCCAGACGAAGGACGCGCCGATCCGCGACTGGGTCAAGCTCGCCGTCACGCGCGCCCGTCTGTCGAACACGCCCGCCGTGTTCTGGCTCGACGAGAACCGCGCGCACGACGCGAACCTCATCGCGAAGGTGAACGAGTACCTCGGCGAGCACGACACGGAAGGCCTCGACATCAGCATCATGGCGCCCGCCGAGGCGACGCGACACTCGCTCGAGCGCATCCGCCAGGGCCTCGACACGATCTCGGTCACGGGCAACGTGCTGCGCGACTACAACACCGACCTGTTCCCGATCCTCGAGGTCGGCACGTCGGCGAAGATGCTCTCGATCGTCCCGCTCATGGCGGGCGGCGGCCTCTTCGAGACGGGCGCCGGCGGATCCGCGCCGAAGCACGTGCAGCAGCTCGTCGAGGAGGACTACCTGCGCTGGGACTCGCTCGGCGAGTTCTTCGCGCTCGCCGCCTCGTTCGAGCACCTCGCGCAGACGACCGACAACGCCAAGGCGCAGGTGCTCGCGAACACGCTCGACGCCGCGACCGCGACGTTCCTCGAGTTCGACCGCTCGCCGGGCCGCAAGCTCGGCACGATCGACAACCGCGGCTCGCACTTCTACCTCGGCCTGTACTGGGCCCAGGAGCTCGCGCGCCAGTCGGACGACGCCGAGCTGGCGGCCGCGTTCGCGCCGCTCGCGGAGCGCCTCGCCGCCGACGAGGAGAAGATCGTCGCCGAGCTCATCAGCGTGCAGGGCCGCCCCGCCGACATCGGGGGCTACTACCGCCCCGACGACGCGAAGGCGAGCGCCGTCATGCGCCCGTCCGCGACGCTGAACGCCGCGATCGACGCGCTCTGATCTGCGCCGCACAGCGCCGGTCGCCCCGTCTCGGGCGGCCGGCGCTGTCGTCTCCGCTGGCGATGCTGATTATCATCGTCGTATGGCGATGAACGAGGCGGACGACGACACCTCGGGCGCCGCAGCGCTCTTCCGCAGCCTCGGCGACCCGTCGCGCCTCGCGATCCTGCACCACCTGCGCCTCGGCGAGCACCGCGTCGTCGAGATCACCGAGCACCTGGGGCTCGCGCAGAGCACGGTCTCGAAGCACCTCGCGAGCCTGCGCGAGCAGGGCCTCGTCGTCTCCCGCCCCGAGGGCCGCGCCTCGGTCTTCTCGCTCGCGCGGCCCGAGCCGCTCGCCGACCTGCTCGCGGCGGCGGAGCGGCTGCGTCAGGGATGAATCGCGTCCCGCGCCTCGGCGCGGTGATGCCCCGCCGTCTCGAGTTGGATCGTCGTGTGCGTCACGAGTACGTCGAAGTGCTCGGCGACGCAGCGCGTCATGCGGTCGAGCAGCTCGGGCGCGTGGCCGTCGCGGAAGCATCCGTCGTCGATCACGACGTGCGCCGACAGCGTGTGCAGCCCTGACGCGACGGTCGACGCGTGCAGGTCGTGCACGCCCGTCACGTGATCCATCGCCGCGAGATGCGCGCGCACGTCGTCGAGGTCGAGCCCCTTCGGCGCGAACTCCATGAGGATCCGCGTCGCGTCACGAACGAGCAGCGCGGCGCGCGGGAGGATGAGCGCCGCGATGGCGAAGGCGGCGATCGCGTCGGCGCGGGCGAAGCCCGTCGTCATCATCACGACGGCCGAGACCGCGACCGCGACCGTGCCGAGCGCGTCGGCCACGACCTCGAGGAATGCGGCGCGCATGTTGAGGCTGCGGCCGCGGCCGCCCGCGAGCACGAGCGCGGCCGCGACGTTGAGCGCGAAGCCGATGCCTGCGAACGCGAGCAGCCTCGGCCCGTCGACGTCGGGCGGATCCGCGAGGCGCCCGACGCCCTCGACGACCGCGTACACGGCGGCCCCCGCGAGCAGCGCCGCCTGCGCGAGCGCGGCGAGCACCTCGATGCGGCGCAGGCCCCACGTGCGCTGCCGCGTCGGCGGCCGCAGCACGAGGCGCGCCGCGATGAGCGCGATCACGAGCCCCGTCGCGTCGGTCAGCGAGTGCACGGCGTCGACGAGGATCGCGAGGCTGCCCGTCGCCGCCGCGCCAATGAGCTGCGCCGCGACGATCCCCGCGACGAGCGCGAGGGCGACCGCGATGCGGCGCGCGGATCCTGCGTCCTGCGCCGACGTGTGCTCGTGATGCGCTCCCACGATTCCTCCCATCGCTCATCATCGATGATATCGCTTCTGGACAGGATCACAAGAGCCGCTAGGCTCGCCGCATGGGCCTTCGATGGGGAATCCTCGCGACCGGCGGGATCGCACACACGTTCACGCGGGACCTCCGCACGGCCGGGCTCGAGGTCGCCGCGGTCGGCTCGAGGTCGGTCGAGGGCGCCGAGCGCTTCGCGACCGAGTTCGAGATCCCCCGCGCGCACGGCTCCTACGATGCCCTCGTGGGCGACCCCGGCGTCGACATCGTCTACGTCGCGACGCCGCACACGGCG
>JAJUIM010000121.1 GCA_029267645.1 Microbacterium sp. | reverse complement strand
CGGGGCGGCGCCTTCGTCGTGTCGGGACGGTGAACGCCTCCTAAACGCTCTCTCATGAACGGGTCACAGCCGTCTCATGCCGGGCCGACAGAGTCGTACTCGACGAACACGAGCTCCAGGAGGACTCATGACCATGACGGTGGACACCGCTCCGGCGCAGCGGGTGCCGGAACCCGCGACGCGGACGCTGCGCGTCGCGCTCTACTCGCACGACGCGATGGGGCTCGGCCACATCCGCCGCAACCTCGCGATCGCCCGGACGCTGAGCGGCGTCGCGGACGCCCCCGACACCCTCCTCCTCACGAGCGCACCCGGCGCGGTCGTCGCGGAGCAGCCCCCGGGATGCGACCTCGTGTCGCTGCCCGGCGTCGAGAAGGGCGCCGACGGCGCCTACGGCGCGCGCCACCTGTCGATCGACGCGCGCCACCTGGGGGCGATCCGCTCCGCGATCCTCCGCGCGAGCCTCGACGCATTCCGCCCCGACGTGCTCATCGTCGACAAGCACGCCTGCGGCCTCGGCGGCGAGCTCGAGCCCGCGCTCGACCTCATCGCCTCGCGCGGCACCCGCATCGTCCTGGGCGTGCGCGACGTGCTCGACGACCCGGCCGTCTCGGCCGAAGAGTGGGATCGCGAGGGCACGGCCATGGCGCTTGCCCGCTGGTACGACGCCGTGTGGGTGTACGGCGACCGCGGCGTGCACGACCCGCTCGCGGGCCTGCCGGTGCCGCACCGCTTGCGCGACCGGGTGGTCTACACGGGCTACCTCGCTCACGGCCGCACGCCCGATGCGCCCGAGGTCGACGTGCGCGAGCCCTTCGTGCTCGCGACGGTGGGCGGCGGCGCGGACGGCGCGCACGTGGCCCGCGCCTTCGCCGAGGCGCCGTTGCCTGCGGGGCACACGGGCCTGCTCGTCACGGGCCCGCAGATGCCCGCCGCCGATCGCCGGCGCATCGCGCGCATTGCGGCGGGCCGCGACGACCTCGTCGTGCGGGAGGTCGTCGACGGCGCCGCGGGCCTCGTCGCGCGGGCCTCCGCGGTCGTCGGCATGGGCGGTTACAACACCGTGTGCGAGGCGATGGCGGCCCGCACCCCCATGCTCGTCGTCCCGCGCGTGACGCCGCGCCGCGAGCAGCTCATCCGCGCCCGCGCGCTCGCGGATCGCGGCGCCGTCAGCGTGCTCGAGCCCCGCGCGCTCACGCCCGGCGCCGTTGGCGCCTGGCTCGCGCGCGCGGTCTGCGCGCCCGCGCCGCAGCCCGCAGGCGTCGACCTCGACGGCCTCGACCGACTTCCCGACCTGTTCCGCGCGCTCGCCGAGGCGCCGGCCGCCCGCAAGGAGACCCTCCGATGACCGCGAATGAGCGCACGGCGTACGTGCTGAAGATGTATCCCCGTTTCTCCGAGACCTTCGTCGTGACCGAGATCCTCGCGCGCGAGCGCCGCGGCGCCGACCTGCGCATCTACTCGCTGCGGCCGCCCGCAGATCCGCGGTTCCACGGCATGCTCGCGCAGGTCACGGCGCCCGTCGCCTACATCCCGCGCGCTCGCGAGCGCGAGACGGTGTGGGACGTGTTGCGCCGCGGTTCCGCCCTCCCGGGCTTCTCGCGCGCGATCGACGAGCTGCTCGACGCCGAGGTCGACGACGCGCTGCAGGCCATCGAGGTCGCGGACCGCGCGCTCGCCGACGGCGTGACGCGCCTGCACGCCCACTTCGCGAGCATGGCGACGACCGTCGCGCGCCTCGCGTCGCTGCTGACGGGGATCCCGTACTCCTTCACCGCGCACGCGAAGGACCTCTTCCACGAGAGCGTCGACCCCGTCGACGTCGACCGCAAGATCGCGGGCGCGAGCCATGTCGTGACGGTGTCCGACTTCAACGTGCGCCACATCGAGCAGCGGTACCCGTCGGCGCAGCTCACGCCCGTCGAGCGGGTCTACAACGGCATCGACCTCGACGCCTTCCCGTTCCGCGACGCCGACCTGCGCCGCGGCGACGCCTTCTCCGTCGTCGCGGTCGGGCGCCTCGTCGAGAAGAAGGGCTTCGCCGACCTCGTCGACGCGATCGCGCTGCTGCGCGCCCGCGGCCGGGACGTCCCGTGCCGCATCGTCGGCGGCGGGCCGCTCGAGGAGGCGCTGTCGCTGCGGATCCTCGAGCGCGGTGTCGCCGACCTCGTCGAGCTCACGGGCCCCCTCCCGCAGGAGGAGGTGCGCGAGGAGGTCGCGCGGGGCACGGTGTTCGTCGCGCCGTGCGTCGTCGGCTCCGACGGCAACGCCGACGGGCTGCCGACCGTGCTGCTCGAGGCGATGGCGCTCGGCACACCGTGCGTCTCGACCGACGTGACGGGCATCACCGAGGCGGTCATCGACGGATCGACGGGCATCGAGGTGCCGCAGCACGATCCCGCGCGCCTCGCAGGTGCGATCGAGGCGCTGCTCGCGCACCCCGACCTCCGCGCGACGCTCGCCCGCCGGGCGCGCGCCCTCGTCGAGCGCGAGTTCGCGTCCGACCGCCAGGCGGCGGCGCTCGAGCGCCTCGCCGAGGCCCGCCTGTCCTTCGAGGCGGTGGCGTGATGCGCATCGCCTTCGTCCTCGCCGACCCCGGCATCCCCGTCTTCGGCACGAAGGGCGCCTCGGTGCACGTGCAGGCCGTCGTCACGGTGCTGCTCCGCCACGGCCACGAGGTCGAGCTCTTCTGCCGCCGCCCGGGCGACGCAGCATCCGCGCGCGGCCCGCTCGCCGAGGCGATCCGCGACGAACGCCTGCGGATCCATGACGCCGGTCGCCCCGCGGCCTCGCGCCCCGAGGACCGCGAGCGGCTCCTCATCGACGGCGACGCCGACGTGCGGCGCGCGCTCGAAGCCGCCGACACCGAGCGACCGTTCGACGCCGTCTACGAGCGGTACGCGCTCTTCAGCCGGGCGGGCGCCGACTTCGCCCTCGCGCGCGCACTGCCTTTCGTGCTCGAGGTCAACGCGCCGCTGCCGATCGAGCAGGCCCGCCACCGCGGCCTCGTCCATGCGGCGGAGGCCGACGAGAACGCCCGCCGCGTGCTCGAGGCGGCGACCGTCGCCGTGTGCGTATCGGAGCCGGTCGCCGCCTGGGCCCGCGCAGTCGCCCCCGGCGCCCGGCTCGCGGTCGAGCCCAACGGTGTCGACCCCGAGCGGTTCTCGGCGCCCGCGGCGCGCGACGACGAGCCGTTCACGATCGGCTTCGTCGGCACGCTCAAGCCGTGGCACGGCACAGAGATCCTCATCGATGCGTTCGACCTCGTCGCGGCGGCCCGCCCCGACGCCCGCCTCGTGCTGGTCGGGGACGGCCCCGAGCGCGCCGAGCTCGAGCGCCGCGCGCGCCGCCTCGCGATCCGGGATCGCGTGGTCTTCACGGGCGCCGTGGAACCCGACGCCGTGCCGGCCCACCTCGCGGGTCTCCACGTGGCGGTCGCCCCGTACCCCGCGGGCGACGAGGAGGCGTACTTCTCGCCGCTCAAGGTCATCGAGTACATGGCCGCGGGCCTCGCGGTCGTCGCCTCGCGCGTCGGCCAGCTGCCCGCGCTCGTCGACGACGGGCGCACGGGCGTGCTCGTGCCGGGATCCGACGCCGTCCGCCTCGCCGAGGCGCTGCTCGCGCTCGCGGGCGACCCCGAGCGTCGCCGCGCGATGGGCCGGGCGGCGCGCGCCGAGGTCGAGGCGACGCGCACGTGGCGCCATATCGTGGAGCGCACGTTCGCAGCCGTGGGCCTCGCGCTCTCGCAGGCGGGGGTGCGCGCATGAGCGCCGATCGCACGACCGAGACGCGCTCGCTGCGGCGCCTCGGCCGGTTCCTCCGCCCCTTCCTCAGACCGCACCGCGGTCTCGTCGCGGGCGGCTTCGTCGCCATGTTCGCCGAGGTCGCCTTCCGGATCCTCGAGCCGTGGCCCCTGAAGTTCGTGATCGACGCCGTCGTGCTGCCGAACGCCGCGTCGGATCCGCAGATCCCGACGCTCCTCATCGCCTGCGCGATCGGCGTCGTCGGCGCGGCCGCGCTGCGGGCCCTCGCGTCGTACCTCATGACGCTGTGCTTCGCGCTCGCGGGCACGCGCACCATGACGGCCGTGCGCGCCGAGGTGTACGCGCACGCCCTGCGCCTCTCGCTGCGGTTCCACTCGACGAGCCGAGCGGGCGACCTCATCAGCAGGCTCGTGAGCGACATCGGACGGCTGCGCGACGTCGCCGTGACGGCGGCCATGCCGCTCATCGGCAACTGCGTCACGCTCGTGGCGATGTTCGCCGTCATGCTCGTGCTCGACTGGCGCCTCGGCCTCGTGATCGTCGCGGCCGTCCCGATCTTCCTCCTGCACACGCGGCGCGCATCGAAGCGGATCACGCGCGCGTCCCGCGTGCAGCGGGCCCGCGAGGGCGACATCGCGGGCGCGGCGGGCGAGTCGTTCGGCGCCATCAAGGTCGTGCAGGCCTACACGCTCGAGTCGAGCCTCGAGCGCAGCTTCGCCGACTCGAACGCGCGCGAGCTCACGGAGGGCGTCAAGGCCACCCGCCTGTCGGCGGCGCTCGAGCGGTGGACCGACGTGCTCGTCGGCATCGCGACGGGCGCCGTGCTGCTCGTGGGCGGCTTCAGCGTGCTGAACGGCCACCTCACGCCGGGCGACCTCGTGATCTTCGTGCAGTACCTCAAGGGCGCATTCAAGCCCATGCGCGACCTCGCGAAGTACACGGGGCGCATCGCGAAGGCGGCCGCGTCGGGCGAGCGGATCCTCGACCTCATGGGCCGCGCGCACGACATCCGCGACGCCGACGGCGCCGTGCCCCTCGGCCGCGCGCGCGGCGCGATCGCCTACCGCGCCGTCTCGGCCTCGTACGCCGACGACTCGCAGCTCGCGCTGCGGGGCGTCGACCTCGAGATCGAGCCGGGGCAGACGGTCGCCTTCGTCGGCCACTCGGGCTCGGGCAAGTCGACGCTCGCCTCGCTGCTGCTGCGCCTGCAGGATCCCGTCGCGGGCCGCGTCGAGATCGACGGGCGTGACATCCGCGACTACACGGTCGCCTCGCTGCGCGGCAACGTCTCGATCGTGCTGCAGGAGTCGGTGCTGTTCGCGGGATCCATCCGCGAGAACATCCGCATGGGCCGCGAGACCGCGACGGACGAGCACGTCGAGTGGGCGGCCGACATCGCCAACGTCACGGAGTTCGCCTCGCGCCTGCCGGACGGGCTCGACACGATCGTCGGCGAGCGCGGCGACACGCTCTCGGGCGGCCAGCGCCAGCGGATCGCGATCGCCCGCGCGATCCTGCGCGACGCGCGCATCGTGATCCTCGACGAGGCGACGACGGGCCTCGACGCGTCGTCGTCCGGCGCCGTGCGCCAGGCGCTCGACCGCCTCACGGCGGGGCGCACGACGATCGTCATCACGCACGCGATCGAAGATGCGCTCGCAGCCGACCGCGTCGTGATCCTCGAGCGGGGCGAGATCGTCGAACAGGGCACGCCCGCCGAGCTCCTCGCCCGCCCCGGCTCGCGGCTGAGCATCCTGAACGGCGCCGAGACGGAGGCGCAGCATGCGTGACGACGATGCGCTCATCGAGGCGCACCGGGGAATCCCCGCGCTTGCCGCGGTGCTGGGGGAACCCGACGCGCTCGTCGCGGGCGTCGCGGGCGCCGGCGCCGAGGCGCGGTACGTGCGCCTCAAGCCCGGCACCTCGGCGGTCTCGGCCGTGTGGACGGGCGACGGGCGCTGCTTCCGCGTCGTCGCCTACCCGCCGGGCGCGCACGGCAAGCTCGCGAAGGACGCGCGCGCGGCGTTCGACGCGGGCCTCGCACACGCGGTCGACGAGGCGCGCGGCCTCGGGGTCTTCGCCGACGGCGCCGACAGAGCGCTGCCGGGCATCCGGGCCGCGCGCGAACGCCACCCCGAGATCCGGCCGCTCGTGTACAAGCCGGGCAGACGCTGGGTCGGACGGTGCGATGCGTGCGGCGTCATCGTCAAGGTGCACTCGCCGCAGATGGCGGCCGCCGCGCGCGCGGGGCACACGCTCGTCGCGCCGCACGTGCCGACGGCCGAGCTCCGGGCGCACGACGCGGGCCTCGGCGTGATCGAGACGCGGCTCATCGAGGGCGCGGCGCTCGACGCGCCCTCGCCGCGCTCGGCCGAGCACGAGCGCGCCGCCG
>JAJUIM010000248.1 GCA_029267645.1 Microbacterium sp. | reverse complement strand
GCGGGACGCAGGTCGCGCTCGTCGCCGTCGAAGCACGTGCGCGTGCCCGTGTGGCACGCGGCGCCCGTCTGGTCGACCTCGAGCAGCACCACGTCGGCGTCGCAGTCGATGCGGGCGCCGCGCACCTCCTGGATGTGGCCCGAGGTGTCGCCCTTTCGCCAGTACTCTTGCCGGCTGCGCGACCAGTACGTCGCGCGCCCCTCGGTGAGCGTGCGCCGGAGCGCCTCCGCGTCCATCCACGCGAGCATGAGCACATCGCCCGTGTCGTGCTGCTGCACGATCGCCGGCACGAGGCCGGAGCCGTCGAACCGGACGCGCGCGATGCGCTCCTCGACGCCGGGGTCTGCGGGGGTCGTCATCGGATCAGGACTCCTTCGTCGCGCAGCGCCTGCTTGACCTGCGCGATCGTGATCTGGCCGGTGTGGAAGACGGTCGCGGCGAGGACCGCGTCGGCCCCCGCGCGCACGGCGGGCGCGAAGTGCTCCGCGCTGCCTGCGCCGCCCGACGCGATGACGGGCACGTCGGCGAGCTCGCGGACGAGGCCCGTGAGCTCGAGGTCGAAGCCCGCGCGGGTGCCGTCGGCGTCGATCGAGTTGACGAGCAGCTCCCCCGCACCGCGTTCGACGGCCTCGCGCGCCCAGGCGAGGGCGTCGAGATCGGTCTCGCGCCGCCCGCCGTGCGTCGTCACGACGAATCCGCTCGGCGTGCGGGGCGATCGCTTGATGTCGAGCGAGAGCACGAGCGCCTGGGCGCCGAAGCGATCGGCGATCTCGTCGAGCAGACCGGGCCTCGCGATCGCTGCCGAGTTGACGCCGACCTTATCGGCGCCGACCTCCTGCAGCCGCGCGACGTCGTCGACCGTGCGCACGCCGCCGCCGACCGTGAGCGGGATGAAGACCTGCTCGGCGGTCGCGCGCACGACGTCGTACATCGTCTCGCGCGCCTCGACGGATGCGCCGACGTCGAGGAACGTCAGCTCGTCGGCGCCCTGCTCGTAGTACTCGCGCGCGAGCTCGACGGGGTCGCCCATCTCGCGGAGGTTCTCGAAGTTGACGCCCTTCACGACGCGACCGCCCGAGACGTCGAGGCACGGGATGACGCGCGTCGCGACGCCGAGGTCGGCCGAGGTGGCGTGTTCGGGGGTCACGGCCTGCTCACAGTCGCGCGTTGTCGATCGCGGTGACGAGCAGCGCCCGCGCGCCGAGCGCGTAGAGGTCGTCCATGATCCGGTTCGCCTCGCGGCGCGGCACCATGACGCGCGCGGCGACCCACCCCTCGCGCTGCAGCGGCGAGACGGTCGGCGACTGCATGCCCTGTGCGATCTCGGTCGCCTGCTCGAGGAGCTCCGCAGGCAGGTCGTAGTCGAGCATGACGTAGCGGCGCGCGACGAGCACGCCGCGCAGGCGGCGCAGCAGGCGGTCGACGCCAGCGGCCTCGCTCGGGCCCTGGATCAGCACGGCCTCCGACTCGAGCATGACGGGCCCGAAGATCTCGAGGCCCGCCTGGCGCAGCGTCGTGCCCGTCGAGACGACGTCGGCGACGGCGTCGGCGACGCCGAGCTGCACTGCCGATTCGACCGCGCCGTCGAGCGGCACGACGTCGACCGAGACGCCGTGGCGCTCGAGGAACGACTCGACGAGCCCCGAGTAGCTCGTCGCGACGCGCTTGCCGTCGAGGTCGTCGAGCGACGAGAAGCGGCCCGCGGGCGCAGCGAAGCGGAAGGTCGAGTCGCCGAAGCCGAGCGCCTCGATCTCGCGCGCGGCCGGCAGGCGCACGTCGAGCAGGAGGTCGCGGCCCGTCAGCCCGACGTCGAGGGCGCCGCGGGCGACGTAGGTCGCGATGTCCCGCGGGCGCAGGTAGAAGAACTCGACGCCGTTGGCGTCGTCGATGAGGTGCAGCGTCTTCGAGTCGCGGCGCGTCGCGTAGCCCGCCTCGGCGAGCATCTGGACGGCGGTCTCGGACAGGGATCCCTTGTTGGGAATGGCGATGCGGAGCACGGTTGAGGGTCTTTCGTGATCGTCGGAAGAGGGGGGCGGCGACGGATCAGAGATGTCGGTAGACGTCCTCGAGCGAAAGCCCCTTGGCGATCATCATCACCTGCAGGTGGTAGAGCAGCTGCGACATCTCCTCGGCGGCGGCTTCGTCGGACTCGTACTCGGCGGCCATCCACACCTCGGCCGCCTCCTCGACGATCTTCTTGCCGATGAAGTGCACGCCGGCATCGAGCTCGTCGACGGTTCCGGATCCGGCGGGGCGGGTCTTGGCCTTGTCGCTCAGCTCGGCGAACAGGTCCTCGAACGATTTCACGCGTCCAGGCTATCGGGTGCGTGGCGGTGCTCGGCCGCCAGCGCTCTCAGCTGGGCGATGCGCTGGTCGATGTCGTCGGCACCGAAAACCGCCGATCCCGCGACGAAGGTGTCGGCGCCGGCCTCGGCCGCCTGCGCGATCGTGTCGGGACCGATGCCGCCGTCGACCTGCAGCCACACCGCGGATCCGCGGCGCCTCGCCTCGTCCGCCAGCCCGCGCAGCTTGGGCATCTGGTCGGCGCGGAAGCTCTGGCCGCCGAAGCCTGGCTCGACCGTCATGACGAGGATCTGGTCGAACTCGTCGAGCACCTCGAAGAGCGGCTCCGCGGGCGTGTCCGGCTTGATGGCGACGCCCGCGCGGGCGCCGATGGCGCGCAGCCGGCGCGCGAGGGCGACGGGATCCGACGCGGCCTCGAGGTGGAACGTGACCGACGCCGCGCCGATCTCGGCGTACTCGGGCGCGTGCCGATCGGCGTCGGAGATCATGAGGTGCACGTCGAGCGGAATGGGGCTCGTGTCCTGGATGCGCCCGACCATCTGCGGCCCGAACGTGAGGTTCGGCACGAAGTGGTTGTCCATGACGTCGACGTGCACGAGGTCGGCCCCCGCGATCCGCTCGAGATCGCGCTGCATGTTCACGAAGTCGGCGGACAGGATGCTCGGATTGATGCGCGGCGCGTCGGGAAGGATCACGCCGCCATTATCGCGCGGGCGGCCCTCGGCGGGGCAATCCGGCATCGGGAGCCGCGAGATGCCGCCAGAATGTCGGTGAGGCACACGAGAGGAGGCGCGGCCATGAGCTTTCCCTGGCAGCACGGCGGCGACGGCGACGCGCCGACCTTCCCCTGGCAGCAGCGCGCTTCGCACGGCGACGAGGCGCCGCCCGAGCGCGCGGACGCGGCCGAGCACGAGGCGCCGGCGGCGGATCCCGAACGGGCCGAGCCCGCACGGGCGGCCGCGCGCGGAGACGACGCCTCCGCTGCCGGCGACGACGGCAGATCCGAGCCGCCCGCCGCGCACGCGCCGC
>JAJUIM010000258.1 GCA_029267645.1 Microbacterium sp. | reverse complement strand
TGCTCGTGATGGCCTCGACGTAGTTGCTGAGGCCGACCCACGGGGCTTCGCCCGTGAAGAACGTCTTGGTCGTGTAGTCCTGCAGGCTCATCGTCAGGTTCTTGACGATGGGATAGCCGAAGAAGAGGACGACGTAGATCGCGGCGGGGACGACGAACATGATCTTCGCGACGTCGTCACGACGGATCCGCGTCGCGCGCGGTCGGCGCGTGGCGAGAGAGGTCATGGTGCTCCTTTGCACGGCGGCCCGACCCGTTGGGCCGGGCCGCGACGTGATCTAGCCGTTCGCTGCCTGCGCGAATGCCTCGTCGGCGGTCGTCTCGCCTGTGATGGCGAGCTGCATCGCCGTGTAGATGACGGTGGCGGCCTCTGGCCACTCCTCACCCAGCTGGGCGGTGCGGGCCCGCGCTGTCTTGACCTGCTCGCCGAACGCGGCCATGTCCGGGACCTGCTCGACGTACTCGTCGATGAGGTCAGTGCGGGTCGGCACCAGGTAGCGATTCGTCGCGAGGGTCATCGACGTGTCTTCGCTCGACATGCACTCGACGAACTCCGCGGCCTTCGCCTGCACCTCGGGCTTGCCTGTCTCGGGAACCGTCCACACCTCGCCGCCGAGGGGAGCGACGGGGTCCTGCGACGGCTCGTTGACGGGGATCAGCACAGAATCCCACGCGAAGTCGGCGTCGGCGAGAGCGGGGATCTGCCAAGGCCCATTGACCATCATCGCGGCCTTTCCCGCGACGAACTGATCCTTGACGTCGGCCTGCGTCCAGTTCACGGAACCGGCTGAGACCGATCCCTCGTCGATGAGGTCGACCCAGAGCTGCAGCGCCTCTGCGTTCTCAGAGCTGTCGAGCTCGGTCTCGTCGCCGCCGTTCGTCCACATGAACGGCAGGAACTGCCATGCACCCTCGTAGTTCGCGATCGACGAGAATGCGAGGCCGTAGCGATCTCCCTCCGTGAGTGCCGCGGCCGCGGCCTTGAGCTCATCCCACGTCTTCGGCGGCTCGATGCCCGCTTCCTCGAGGATGTCTGCGTTGTAGAACAGGCCGAGCGTGTTGACGGCGGGGCCGAGGCCGTAGACCTCGCCCTCGTAGGTCGCCGCATCCAGGATCGCCTGCGTGAACGGCGAGGTGTCGACGTCGAATGTGCTGAGGGGCGTGAGGCCGCCTGTCGCGGCGATCTCCTGCACGTCGGGGTTGTCGAGCATGAGCACGTCGGGCATCGTCTTCGACTGCGCGCGCTGCAGCACGGTCTGGATCAGATCCGCGCCGGGCACGGTCTCTCGTTCGATCTCGACGCCGACCTCTTCGGCGCACGCGTCGAGCGATTCCTGCACGAGCGTCTTGTCGGGCTCGTTGTTGTAATAGTCGAGGATCGTGAGTGTGCCGGCATCACTGCCGCCAGCTCCCGCGCTTCCGCCGCCGCTGCACGCGCTGAGCGCGACGAGCGCGGTCGCCGCCGTCGCGGCCGCGAGGATTCGAGTGTGTCGCATGATGTACTCCTTTGTCGTCATGCACGGGCTGAGCGCGTACGGTTAAGCGCTTAAACTAAGATCGAAGATGACACATAATGGGAGAGCCTGTCAACAGGCTTCTCCGACGAGGCGACAGAGGGATGCGCCATGGCGACAATGCAGGACGTGGCGAACCGCGCGCAGGTGTCCATCGCGACAGTGTCGTTCGTCGTGAACGGCACCAAGCGCGTCACGGATGCGACGCGCGAACGCGTCGAGCAGGCGATGCGCGAACTCGGGTTCCGCCGGAATCCCGTCGGTGCGGCGCTCGCCAGCGGGCGCACGCGCATCACGGCCCTGCTGTTCCCGGTGCTCGAGCGCCCCCTCTCGCACACGGCCGTCACATTCTTCACGAGCGCCTCGCGCCGGGCCCGCGAACGCGGATACGACCTCGTCCTCTGGCCTATCGGAACCGACATCGAACACATCGACCTGCTCGCCCGCGGCGGACTCGTCGACGGCGTCCTCCTCATGGAAGTGCAGCTCGAGGATCCTCGAGTCGCTGCGCTCGCCGATCAGAACGTGCCGTTCGCGATGATCGGCCGCACGGAGGACCCCTCAGCGCTGCCCTACGTCGACATCGACATGGCCGCATCGATGCGCGAGGCCCTACGGCGCCTGGAAGACCTCGGACACCGCGACATCGCGTTCGTGCGCAGCCCCAACCCCACATACAATCATGGCGCCGTCTCGCGCGCCCACGACGCCTACCTCAAGGCGATGGAGGAGCGTGGTGCTCCGCCAACCGTCATCACGTGCGAAGAGCTGCCCCACGAGGGACGCCTTCTCGGCGAGCGCTTTGCTGCCGAGCACCCGGCTCTCACCGCTGTGATCCTCATGAACGAGCACGCGGCGCCCGGATTCATGACGGGCCTCGCGCGGGCCGGAGTCCGCGCGCCCGCCGACCTCAGCGTGCTGTCGCTCGGCTCCTCCGCGTACATGGCAGAGATGACGGACCCGCCGCTGACCTATCTGCGCACGCCGGGCCCCGAACTCGGCGAGCTCGGCTTCGATGCGCTCGCGGCGCGACTCGAAGACCCGGAACGCGCCCCCACACAGACGCTCGTGCCGTGCGACTTCGTCGCGGGCGGCACGATCGGCCCGCGCGCCTGATCACCCCTCGGGCGGGCGGTAGAGCACGATCTCGGTCTGGCGGCGCAGGCGCGTCGTGCCCGTGAGGGTGATGACGCGGCCGTCGGCGCCCGTCGCGAAGACGCGGGCGCCGGGACGGGTCTGGCGCTCCTCGCGGAGCGCGTTCGCGAGGTCTCGCACCTCGTGGCGCAGCTCGGCGACCTCGTTCTCGAGGTCGAGCATGCGCTGGATCACGGCGAGGGGCACGCCCTCGCCCGAGAGGCGGGCGACCTCGCGCAGCTGGGCGATGTCGCGCGCCGAGTAGCGGCGGGATCCGCCGCGGGTGCGACCGGGCACGACGAGGCCGATCCGGTCGTACTGCCGCAGCGTCTGCGGATGCATGCCTGCGAGCTCGCTCGCGGCCGCGATCGGGAAGATCGGGTCGGCCTCGGTCACGCCGTCTGGCAGCTGCATCTCGCTCTCCCTCCTAGGCGAACAGGCCGGCGCGCGGGTTCTCGCCTGGCTCGACCGCGCGATACGCCTCGAGCGCCTCGCGCTGCTCGTCGTTCAGATGGCTCGGCACGGCGATCTGCACCTCCGCGAGGAGGTCGCCCGTACCCTTCTTCGAGGCGATGCCGCGGCCCTTGACGCGCAGCACGCGG
>JAJUIM010000415.1 GCA_029267645.1 Microbacterium sp. | reverse complement strand
CGGCACCCTGGACGCATGAGTGAGAGACGTGTGTCGCTGGGGATCTCGGGAAGTCTCGGACCGGAGAAGGCGGCGGCGCTCGCGCCGCGCCTCGAGGAGGCCGGCTTCCACGCGCTGTGGATCAACGAGACGCCGGGCGTCAACGCGCTCGAGGTCGCGGCCGCCGCGGCGCGCGAGACGGATCGGCTGCGCGTCGCGACGGGCGTGATCCCCGTCGACCGCCGGCCCGCGAGCGAGCTGCTCGACGACATCGCGCGGCTCGAGCTGCCCGAGGACCGGCTGACGCTCGGCGTCGGCGCGGGCCAGACCCGCCGCGGCGCCCTCGCGATGGTCGAGCGCAACCTCGTCGAGCTGCGCGCGGCGACCTCCGCGGCGCTCGCGCTCGGCGCACTCGGACCCAAGATGCGCGCGCTCGCGGCCGACGCCGCCGACGCGGTCGTGCTCAGCTGGCTGACGCCCGAGGCCGCGGCCGACCAGGCGGCCGCGTTCCGCGCGCGCAACCCCCAGGGATCCGCCGTGCTCTATGCGCGCACGAACCAGGATCCGTCGGCGCGGGAGCGGCTCGAGGAGGAGGCCGACCGGTACACCGGCTTCCCCGCGTACGCGGCCCACTTCGACAGGCTTGGCTTCTCGGCGCGCGACACCGTGCTGCCGCGCGAGGCGAACGCCCCGATCGAGCCGCGCCTCGCGCAGTACCTCGAGGCCGTCGACGAGGTCGTGCTGCGAGCCATCACGCCCGCCGACCGCGTCGACGAGTACCTCGCGTTCCTGCCGCTCGCGTCCTGACGCGCGAACGGGGCGGGTGCCGCACCACAGCACCCGCCCCGCGGTCCGCGTCATGCGCGGATCCGGCGCGGAGCCCCATCTCCGCGCACGTTCCTTTCGATCAGCCGAGGTTCACGGCCAGCTCGTTCGGCTGCGAGGGCAGCTCGTCGCTCTCGGCGAGGATCTCGCCCGTCGTGAGGTCGACCGAGACGATCCGCTGCCCGTCGACGTCGGTGACGTAGGCGACGTCGCCGGCCGTGATCATGCCGGGGTGCGGCGTCTGCCAGTCGCCCGGCCCCTCCCACGGGTCGACGACGGGGAAGACGTCGTCCGTGAACTCACCGGTTTCGGGGTCGAGCGAGTGGATCGCCCCATCGGTCGCGAGCACGAAGAAGTTGTCCTCGGGTCCGCGGCCGGCGCCACGCCACGTGAACTCGACGTCGCCGAGGTCCTGCACCGTGTACGTCTCGTTCTCGGTGTCGATGAGCGCGATGTTGTTCAGCAGGTAGCCCTCGTAGTCGGGGTCGTTCTTGTAGTCGCCGACCGCGATGGGGCTCGAGTCGGACACGTAGGCGTTGCCCATGCGGCCGAACTCGTCGGGGGCGTCGAGCTTGATGAACTCGCCGTCCTTGTACATGAGGGCGCCGTTCTCGCAGCCGAACACGGCCACCTCGCCCGCGGTCGTGCCCTCGCCGTGGATCTCGGGGCACTGATCCGAGATCGCGAGCTCGTGGAAGTGGTCGTCGTGCGGCTCGAGCGCCACGGCACCTGAGCGGGCGTCGGCCGTGCCGACCGTCGTGACGAGCGTGCCGTCCTCCAGCACGATCGAGACGCCGTGGTGCGGCTCCTCGGCGTCGTACTGCGTCACCTCGGGCAGCTCGCCCTCGGACTCGACGAGCGCGTCGGTGTCGAAGATCGTCGTCTCGCCCCAGCCGTCCGAGTAGAGCACGGTCTTGCCGGCGTGGCGCACGACGTGACCCGCGGCGTCGGCCTCGAACACGGTGTCGGTCAGCTCGGGCGTCGCGGTGTCGAGCACCTGGAAGCCCTCGGTCGTCGTCACGAGCACGTTTCGGCCGTCGCCGACAGCGTTCACGCGCGTGAAGTCCTCCGACGGGAAGGTCTCGAGCACCTCGAGGCTCTCGGCGTCGAGCACGGCGACCTCGCCCTCGAGCGAGACGGCGAGGCG
>JAJUIM010000283.1 GCA_029267645.1 Microbacterium sp. | reverse complement strand
CTGCAGGCCCCGCTCGGACTGCGTGAACACGAAGCCGAACAGGTGCTCCGCTCCCCCGGCGAGCGCAACGACCGCCGCGATCACGGCCGAGACCACGGCGCCGCCGATGATGACGTCGACCCGGCGCCGCAGCGCGACGACGAGCGCCGCGACGAGCGCCGCTGGCCACACCTTGATCCACGTCGCGGCGCCCACGAGCACGCCGGCGACCTGCGGGCGGGATCCCGCGATCAGCAGGCCGATCGCGGCGATCGGGACCGTGATCGCGTCGAGCCGGAAGATGCCGATCGGCCCGAGCGCGAGCACGAACACGGCCCAGAACCAGCCGGCCGCGAGGCGCGCGCGGGAGACCCCGCGACGCACGAGGATCGCGAAGGCGACGGCGTCGAGGATCGTCACGAGCACGGCCCACGCGAGCGAGTACGACGAGAACCACACGAGGCAGCGCGCGAGCAGCATGGGCGCGAGCGCGAGGGGCGGATAGACCCAGTCGGCCGTCACGCCCATGATCTCCTGGCCCGTCAGCGCGAGCTCTGTCCACGGCTGATAGACGAGGTACGTGTCGCCCATGGGCTGATTCGGCCACAGCCACCCGAGCGCGGTCGCCGCGGCGTGGGCGAGCAGGAACGCGGCCCACACGGCGACGAGGGGTCCCCGTCGCCGCCACGCCGCCGTCACGCGGTGGCCTCGACGAACGCCTCGGGCAGCGACGCGGCGACGTCGAGCGCCGTGACGGGCCAGCCGGGGCCCGCCGCGATCCGCCCCGCCGTGCCGTGCAGCCACGCGCCCGTCGCGGCGATCGGCCCGAGCTCCTCGACGTCGATCTCGCGGTCGGGGTGGGATGCCACCTCGCCCGCGAGGACGGATCCGATCACGCCCGCGAGCACGTCTCCCGTGCCGCCCGCGGCGAGCCATGGCGTGCCCGTGCGCACGACCGTCCACCAGCCGCCGGGCGTGGCGACGATCGTCTCGGCGCCCTTCAGCAGCACGACGCCGCCGAGGGCCACGGCTGTCTCGCGCACGACGAGCACGCGCTCGCGGAAGTCGCGCTCCAGCCGCTCGCGCAGCGGGTCGACGTCGATGTCGTCGACGCCGAGGCCGAGCGGGATCCGCACCTCCCGCAGCTCGCCGGCGTGCGGCGTCACGACGAAGGGCCCATGCGCGCGCGGCGCGAGATCGAGCGCGCCCGCGTCGATCACGGCGGGCGGCGGCGACGCCAGCATCGACGTGATCATGCGGGTCACCTCGTCGCTGCGCGTGCGGCCGTCGATGCCGCTGCCGATGACCGCCGCGTCGATGCGCCCGCCGCCGACGACGGTCTCGGGCCGGCGCTGCAGCACGAGGCGCGCGACGCTCTCGTCGCCGATCCAGCCGACCATGCCGATTCCCGCGCGCCACGCGCCCTCGACCGAGAGCACCGCCGCGCCCGGATAGGTCGTGCTGCCCGTCAGCAGCACGACGCTGCCGCGGGAATACTTGTGATCATCCCGCGTTGGGATCCGGAGGAGGCCCCGTGCGTCCTCCGCCGTCCACTCGTCCGTGTGCCATCCGTGTCCCCCGGGCATGGGGCCAGACTATCCCGGCACGGGCCGCGTCCCCCGTCGAAAGGTCACCATGAGTCAGCTGTTCACCCCGCTCACCGTCCGAGACATCACGTTCCGCAACAGGCTGTGGGTCTCGCCCATGTGCATGTACAGCGCGGCGGACGGCGTCGTGAACGACTGGCACCACGTGCACCTCGCGCAGTTCGCGTCGGGCGGCGCGGGCCTCGTCGTGAGCGAGGCGACCGCCGTCGTGCCCGAGGGCCGCATCTCGCCGGAGGACGCCGGGATCTGGACCGACCAGCAGGCCGACGCGTGGCGCCCCGTCGTGCAGTCGATCCGCGACCGCGGCGCCGTCGCGGGGATCCAGCTCGCCCACGCAGGCCGCAAGGCGTCGACCTTCTCGCCGTTCGCGAGCTCGCACGGATCCGTGCCTGCCGACCGCGGCGGCTGGGTCACGGAGGCGCCCTCCGCGATCGCGTACGACGGCCTCGCCGAGCCCGTCGCCATGACCGCTGAGCGCATCGCCGAGGTCGTCGCCGCCTTCCGCGCGGCCGCGCGGCGCGCGCTCGACGCGGGCTTCCAGGTGCTCGAGATCCACGCGGCGCACGGCTACCTGCTGCACGAGTTCCTCTCGCCCCTGTCGAACGAGCGCGACGACGAGTACGGCGGATCCCTTGAGAACCGCGCGCGGCTCACGCTCGACGTCGTCCGTGCGGTCCGCGGCGAGGCGGGCGAGGGCGTGCCGATCTTCGTGCGCTTCTCGGCGACCGACTCGGCGCCCGGCGGGCTCGAGGTCGACGACGTCGCGCAGGTCGCCGCCTGGGCTCGCGAGGCGGGCGCCGACCTGTTCGATATCTCCTCGAGCGGCCTCGTGGCGCACCAGCGCATCGAGGTCGGCCCCGGCTACCAGGTGCCGTTCGCGGCGTGCGTGCGCGAGGCGACGGGCGCGCTGACCGCCGCCGTCGGCATCATCACGAGCGGCGCGCAGGCGGAGGAGGTCCTGTCCGACGGATCCGCCGACGTCGTCTTCGCGGGCCGCGAGTGGCTGCGCGATCCGCACTTCGCACTGCGCGCGTCGTCCGAGCTCGGCGAGGACCCGCACGACATCTGGCCGCCGCAGTACGTGCGCGCCTACCGCGCGCTCGCCCGCGTCTGAGCCCACGAGAAAGCGGCTGGCCCCGATCGGGACCAGCCGCTTTCTCGTGCCGTGCGGATCAGTGCGTGAGCGCCCGGCGGATCAGGTCGGCCTGCTCGGCCGCGTGGACCTTCGAGGATCCCGTCGACGGCGCCGCCGAGGCGGGGCGCGAGACGACCGAGATCGGGCGGCCGATGGCCCGCTCGACCCACTGCTGGATGAACGGCCAGGCGCCCTGGTTCTCGGGCTCGTCCTGCACCCACACGAGCTCGGCGTCCGGGTACTGCGAGACGACCTTCTGCAGCGCGTCGATCGGCGTCGGGTAGAACTGCTCGAGGCGCACGAGCGCGATGCTCGG
>JAJUIM010000255.1 GCA_029267645.1 Microbacterium sp. | reverse complement strand
GCGCGCGAGCACGGCCTGTTCTTCGCGCCAGACCCCGCGAGCGCCCGCACCTCGACCGTCGGCGGCAACATCGCCACGAACGCCGGCGGGCTCCGCGGCGTCTCGCACGGCGTGACGCGCGACGCGGTCGCGGCACTCGAGGTCGTGCTCGCGGACGGCCGCGTGCTCCGCACGGGCGCGCTGACGCGGAAGAACGTCGTCGGCTACGACCTCACGAGCCTCTTCGTCGGATCCGAGGGCACGCTCGGCGTCGTCACGAGGGCGACCGTGCGCCTCGAGCCCGTGCCGCCGGGCTCGCCGCGCACGTTCCGCGCCGCGTTCGACACGCTCGACGAGGCGGGCCGCGCGATCGTCGACATCGTCGCCTCCGATGCGCGGCCCGAGGTGCTCGAGCTGCTCGAGCTGCTCGACACCGCGAGCATCGAGGCGATAGAGCGGTTCCAGCCGAGCGGGCTCCCGCTGCCGGGCGCCGCGCTCCTCGTCGGCCAGACGGTCGGATCCGGCGCGCAGGCAGACGCCGAGCGGATCCTCGCGATGTGCCGCGCGCACGGCGCGCGCGACGTCGACATCGCGGAGGGCGACGCGCTGCTCGAGGCGCGACGCCTCGCGAACCCTGCCCTGTCGGCGAAGGGGCTGCGTGTCTCGTGCGACGTGGGCGTCCCCGTCGCCGCGCTCCCCCGCATGTTCGCGGGCCTCGACGCGCTGGCGCGCCGGCACGGCCGGGCGATCAGCACGGTCGCGCACGCGGGCGACGGCAACCTGCACCCCACGGTCGAGGCGGGCGACACCCCCGAGGAGCACCGTGCGGCGGAGGTCGTGATCGACGACTTCACGCGCCTCGCGCTCGAGCTCGGCGGCACGATCACGGGCGAGCACGGCGTCGGATCCGTCAAGCACCACGAGCTGCCGTGGCAGCTCGACGAGGCGGCGATCGAGGCGCAGCGCGCGATCAAGCGCGCGCTCGACCCGCGCGGGATCCTCACGCCCGGCCGCGCCATCTGACCGGTCCGGACATGCGAGGATCGGAGGCATGTCAGACACGGTGCCGGGCGGATCGCAGACGCTGAGCCGGGGCATCCGCATCCTCGAGCTGCTCGCGTCGTCGGATCGCGCGCTCACGATCGACGAGATCGCTCGCGCCCTCGACGTGCATCGCTCGGTCGCCTACCGGCTGCTGCGCACGCTCGAACACCACGACCTCGCGGGGCGCGACGACGCAGGGCGCGTGCGGCTCGCGTCGGGACTCGCAGCCCTCGCGTACGGCGTCTCGCGCGACCTGCAGCAGGCCGCCTACCCCGAACTCGTCGCCGTCGCAGACGAGGTGGGCATGACGTGCCTCGTCGCCGTGCTGCTCGACGGCGCCGAGGCGGTCACGCTGCTGAGCGCGTCGCCGCGCAACGGCATCGGCGTCTCGTACCGCCCCGGACACCGGCACCCCATCACGCGGGGCGCGCCGGGCAAGGCGATCCTCATGGCGCTGCCCGAGGCGTCCTGGCCCGCGGATCTGCCGGACGACCTGCGCGCCGAGCTCGAGACGAGCATCGACCGCGGCTGGGCCGAGAGCGCCGACGAGGTCGTGCGCTCGCTCAGCGCGGTCGCCGTGCCGCTCGATCTGCCGGGCCAGGCGCCCGCATCCCTCGCGGTCATCCACGTCTCGCTGCCGCAGGAGGCGTCGGCGCTCGCCGAGCGCCTCCGCGTCGCGGCCGGCCGGATCACGGCCTCGGCGGGCCGCTGAGCCGAATCAGGCGCGCGGCGCGCCCATCGCCGTGTCGAAGAATGCCGCGAGCTCCGCCGTCGCGTCGAGGGGCAGCACGTGCGCGACGTACTGGTCGGGGCGCACGACGACGATCGCACCGTCGCGCGAGACGCCGCGCTCCTCATAGAAGTCGTGCTCGCCCTGCAGCGCCGAGTAGACCTTCTCGTAGTCGCGCACCTGGAACTCTCCGACGCGCGGCCAGAACACCTCGGGTGCGGTCGTGATGTCGATCTCGTCGTGCGCCGCGGGCAGCACGAGCTTCGCGTCGATCCACGCGTCGAGGTCCGCACCCTCCGGCCGATGCGCGACGAACGGCGAGGCGGGGTCGGTCTCGAGCCACCGCGCGAGCGCGGTCGCGCGCGATCCCTCCGCGATCCCGTCGCGGTCGGCGAAGACGTACAGGCGCCACCTGCCGTCGGCCGTCGCGTGGTGGCCGAGGTGGATGGGGTTCGCGTCGCACACGCGCGTCGTCCACGCCGAGCGGAACCGCTTGCCGATCGGGAAGCCCGTCGCGAGGTGCTGGTGCTCGGCCGTGCCCGTGATCATCGACGGCGCATACTCGGTCATGAATCCGGCGGGGAACTCCGCCGTGCGCGTGTAGAACGCCGCGAGCTCGCCCGGATCCATGTCCTCCGGCTTCGCCGCCATCATGGTCGACCACGTGCGGTCGAACTCGATGAGGTCGACGGCGATCTGCTGCCGCTCCCCCGAGTACGTGTCGAGGAGGCGTTCCGGCGCGCGCCCCGAGAGCACGTGCCCGAGCTTCCACGAGAGGTTCCAGCCGTCCTGCATCGACACGTTCATGCCCTGGCCGGCCTTCGCCGAGTGGGTGTGGCACGCGTCGCCGAGGATGAACACGCGCGGGCACCGCGATCCGGGCTCGTCGACGTCGTCGAAGCGGTCGGTCACCCGGTGCCCGACCTCGTAGACGCTCCGCCACGCGACGTCGCGCACCTCGAGCGTGTAGGGGTGCAGGATCTCGTTCGCGCGGCGCTCGACCTCCTCCTGCGTCGTCTCGCGCACGCGCCCTGCGGCCGACTCGTCGACCTCGCCGAGGTCGACGTACATGCGGAAGAGGTGGTTGCCCTCGCGCGGGATGTGCAGGATCGAGCCGCCGTCGTGCGACTGGATCGCGGCCTTCGTGCGGATGTCCGGGAAGTCGGTGTCGGCGATGACGTCCATGACGCCCCACGCGTGGTTCGCCGACTTCCCCTCGAGGCGGCGCCCCATCGACCGGCGCACGGCGCTGCGCGCGCCGTCGGCGCCCACGAGGAACCGTGTGCGCACGACGCGCTCGGAGCCCACGCCGTCGCCCGCCGTGCGGCGCAGCGTGACCTCGACGGGGTGGTCGCCCTCGATGCGCCGCTGGCTCACGAACTCCCAGCCGTAGTCGGGCACGAGGCGCCCGGGGGCGTTGCGGGCAGCCTCGAGGAAGTAGTCGAGGATCCGCGCCTGGTTGACGATGAGGTGCGGGAACTCGCTCACGCCCTCGGGGTCGTCGACCGCGCG
>JAJUIM010000437.1 GCA_029267645.1 Microbacterium sp. | reverse complement strand
GTCCATCTATCTCGAGGCCGCCGCGGGCGTGACGACGTTCATCCTCGCCGGCCGCTACATCGAGGCCCGCAGCAAGCTGCGCGCGGGAGACGCCCTGCGCGCGCTGCTCGACCTCGGCGCGAAGGACGTCGCGGTCGTGGGTGAGGACGGCGCTGAGGCGCGGATCCCCGCCGATCGCCTACGCGTCGGCGACGCCTTTGTCGTGCGGCCGGGCGAGCGGATCGCGACCGACGGGGTCGTGGAGACGGGATCCAGCGCTGTCGACCAGTCGATGGTGACGGGCGAGCCGGTTCCCGTCGAGGTGTCGCCCGGCAGCCGCGTCGTCGGCGGAACGATCAACGCGGGCGGGATGCTCGTGATCCGGGCGACGCGGGTGGGCGCCGACACGCAGCTCGCGCAGATGGCGCAGCTCGTGGAGGAGGCGCAGGCGTCGAAAGCCGGCGCGCAGAAGCTCGCCGACCGCATCGCGGGGATCTTCGTCCCGATCGTGCTCGTGCTCGCCGTCGCGACGCTCGCGGTATGGCTGCTGCTCGGCATGCCCGTGGCGTCGGCGTTCACGGCGGCTGTCGCGGTGCTGATCATCGCCTGCCCGTGCGCGCTCGGCCTCGCGACGCCGCTCGCGCTCATGATGGGCACGGGAACGGGCGCGCAGCACGGGATCCTCATCAAGGACGCCGACGCGCTCGAGCGTGCCAAGCGGATCGACACGATCGTGCTCGACAAGACCGGAACCGTGACGGCGGGCGAGATGACGCTGCGCCGAGTGATCCCGGCCGAGGGCGAGGACGCCGGCGAGGTCCTGCGCATCGCCGCCGCCCTCGAGGGCGGATCCGAACACCCGATCGCGCGCGCCATCCACAATGGGTCGCCAAAAAACGTGGGTGCGGACGGCGGCGCACCCGCATTTTCTGGCGACCCACTTCCTGGGGTGTCCGACTTCCGCAACCTCGAGGGGCTCGGGGCGCAGGGGATCGTCGAGGGGCGTGCGGTCGTGATCGGCCGGCCGGCGCTGCTCGACGACTGGGCCGCGGGCCTTCCGGAAGGGCTGCAGGCCGCGTTCGACGCCGAGCAGGCGGAGGGCGCCACGGTCGTCGCGATCGCGTGGGACGGCGCCGCGCGGGGGATCCTGTCGGTCGCGGATCGCGTGAAGCCGACGAGCGCGGAGGCGATCCGGTCGCTTGTGGATCTCGGCCTCGAGCCCGTGCTCCTCACGGGCGACGCCGAGGCGCCGGCTCGAGCCGTGGCCGACGAGGTCGGGATCGAGCGCGTCATCGCCGGGGTGCTGCCGCAGGAGAAGGTCGAGGTCGTGCGGCGGCTGCAGGCCGAGGGACGCAGCGTCGCAATGGTCGGCGACGGCGTGAACGACGCCGCGGCCCTCGCGCAGGCCGACCTCGGCATGGCGATGGGAACGGGGACCGACGTCGCGATCGAGGCGAGCGACCTCACGCTCGTGCGCGGCGACCTCCGCGTCGCGGCCGACGCCGTGCGGCTGTCGCGTCGAACCCTCGGCGTGATCCGCGGCAACCTGTTCTGGGCCTTCGCCTACAACGTCGCCGCGATCCCGCTCGCGGCAGTGGGCCTGCTCGCCCCCATGCTCGCAGGTGCCGCCATGGCGTTCAGCTCCGTCTTCGTCGTGCTCAACAGCCTGCGGCTGCGGCGGTTTCAGTAGTCGGGGTTCGGTAGGTGGGTTTCCGCAAGTCTCCGCCAAGTCCGCAAGTCTCCGACAAGTCTCGCCGCAGTTCGCACGGACCAGGCGGAGACTTGACGACC
>JAJUIM010000172.1 GCA_029267645.1 Microbacterium sp. | reverse complement strand
TTGGCGATCATGGCGGCGTCGAGGCCCATGCCCGCCATGACGACGAAGGCGTGCGTCTCGGCGTCGCCCGTCTCGCGCGTGATGGTCGCGATCCCGATGTCGACGGGCACGACGGATCCCTCGAACGCCGCGTGCACCATGGGCTCGATCGCATCGAGCGGCAGGCGCAGGTTGCGGGCGAGGAGGTTGCCCGTGCCGCTCGGCACGATCGCGAGCGGCACGCCGGATCCGTGGATCGCCTCCGACACGGCGCGCACGGTGCCGTCGCCGCCCGCGACGAGCACGACGTCGACGCCCCGCGTGAGCGCGTCGCGCGTGACGCCCTGCCCCGGATCCTCGACGGACGTCTCGAGCAGCAGGGGCTCGGCCCATCCGGAGCGGGCGGACTGGTTCGCGACGGCGGCCGTGAGCGCCTCGGCGCTGCGCACCTTCACGGGGTTGTAGACGAGGGCCGCGCGTCGCGTCGTCTCGTGCGGGGCGGCCATGCGATCACTCTAGAGGCCGCGGGCGAGGCGCGGCTTAGACTGGACCGGTGATCGATCCCGCACTGCTCCGTGAGAACCCCGAGGCCGTCAAGCGTTCGCAGATCGCACGCGGAAACTCGCCCGAGACCGTCGACGTCGCGATCGCCGCCGAGTCGTCTCGCCGCGAGGCGCTGACCGCCTTCGAGGAGCTGCGGGCCGAGCAGAACGCGTTCGGCAAGCGCGTCGCGAAGGCGCCGAAGGACGAGAAGCAGGCGCTCGTGGCGCAGGCCAAGGAGCTCGCGCAGCGCGTGCGCGAGGCGCAGGCGGCGTCGCAGGAGGCCGAGGAGGCGTTCCGCACGGCCGTCGACCGCATCGAGAACATCGTCATCGAGGGCGTCCCGGCGGGCGGCGAGGAGAACTTCGTCACGCTGCGCGAGGTGGGCGAGATCCCCACGTTCGATTTCGAGCCCCGCGATCACCTCGAGCTCGGCGAGATGCTCGGCGCGATCGACATGGAGCGCGGTTCGAAGGTCTCGGGCGCCCGGTTCTACTTCCTGAAGGGCGTCGGGGCGCGCCTCGAGATCGCCCTCATGAACTACGCGCTGCAGGTCGCGCTCGAGAACGACTTCACGCCCATGATCACGCCGACGCTCGTGCGCCCCGACATCATGTCGGGCACGGGCTTCCTCGGCGAGCACTCCGACGAGATCTACCACCTGGACGACGACGATCTGTACCTCGTCGGCACGAGCGAGGTCGCGCTCGCCGGGTACCACAAGGACGAGATCCTCACGCTGCCCGAGAGCGGGGCTCTCAAGTACGCCGGCTGGTCGACGTGCTACCGCCGCGAGGCTGGGTCGCACGGCAAGGACACCCGCGGCATCATCCGCGTGCACCAGTTCAACAAGCTCGAGATGTTCGTCTACTGCGACCCCGAGCAGGCCGAGGCCGAGCACGAGCGGCTCCTCGCGCTCGAGGAGCGCGTGCTGTCGTCGCTCGGCCTCGCGTACCGCGTGATCGACGTCGCGGCCGGCGACCTCGGAGCGAGCGCCGCGCGCAAGTACGACACCGAGGCGTGGGTCCCGACGCAGGGTGCCTACCGCGAGCTGACGTCGACCTCGAACTGCACGACGTACCAGGCGCGCCGACTCGACGTGCGCCACCGCCCCGAGGAGGGCGGCCGCACGCAGCCCGTCGCGACGCTCAACGGCACGCTCGCGACGACGCGCTGGATCGTCGCGCTGCTCGAGACGCACCAGCGCGCCGACGGATCCGTCGTCGTGCCCGCACCGCTCCGCCCCTTCCTGGGCGGGCTCGAGATCCTGGAGCCGATCGCGTGACGGAGACCGCAGCCGACGCCCCGCTGACCCGCGACGACGCCGCCCGCGGCGACCGTCTGCTCATCGCCCTCGACATCGACGGCACGGTGCTGCTCGAGGACGAGACGCTGAGCCCCGGCGTCGTCGACGCGGTGGCCGACGCCGCATCGCACGGGCACATCGTGACGATCGCGACGGGGCGCAGCTGGGAGTCGACGCACCGCATCGTCGACTGGCTGGGGCTCGATCCGCGGTTCGTCGTGACGGCGAACGGCGCGACGATCATGGAGCGCGACGAGCAGGAGCCGACGGGGTACCGCCGCCACATCGTCGAGACCTTCGACGCGACGGAGGTGCTCGACCACATCGAGCGGCACCTGCCGGACGCGAACTACATGGTCGAGCTCGCTGACGGCTCGCGCCTGTTCAACAACTTCCTCGACGACTGGGATCTCTCGCGCCCCAACGCGCACCGCGTCGAGATCGAGGAGATGAAGGGGCGCGAGGTCACGCGCGTCGTCGTGGTCTCCGACGAGCACGACAACGGCGAGTTCGCCGACTTCGTCGAGAACATGGGCCTGCAGCAGGTGTCGTACTCGGTCGGCTGGTCGGCCTGGCTCGACATCGCGCCGCACGGCATCAACAAGGCGACTGCGCTCGAGCAGGTGCGCCAGCTGCTCGACGTCGCGGCGCACCGCGTCGTCGTGATGGGCGACGGACGCAACGACATCCAGATGCTCGACTGGGCGCGCGACGCGGGCGGCGAGGCCGTCGTCATGGGCCAGGCGATCCCCGAGGTCGCCGAGCACGCGACGCGCGTGACGGGATCCGTCGAGGACGGCGGCGTCGCGCAGGCGCTCGAGGCGCTCGGCGTCACATCGCGCTGAGCGCCTCCCCACCTGCCGCACAGGCGGGGCGTGCACAATCGCTCGCGTGTTCCTCGGTTAGACTCGACCGCGTTCGGCGGGCCCATGCCCGCCGAGGGAGAGTTGTCCGAGCGGCCGAAGGAACTGGTCTTGAAAACCAGCAAGCAGAAATGCTTCGTGGGTTCGAATCCCACACTCTCCGCCGAGTAGGCATGTCCGCCATGAAGGGACGCGTGTGAGCAGTTCGTCGAAGCAACGCCTGCGCGGCCCCGTCGCGCGCCACACCAAGCTGCGATCGCCGAGCATCGGCAGGCGGATCCTCAAGGGCGCGGCCCTCGCGATCTCCGCCGTGCTCGTCGCGACGGTCGGCGTCAGCGGGTACGTCTACGGCGACTACTTCGGCACGCTCAAGGAGAACTCGATCACGCTCGAGGGCCAGGACACCGCGCCGCCCGACGTCGACGTGCTGCCGAACGAGGAGATCAACATCCTCCTCGCGGGCGTCGACAAGTGCGAGCTCGAGTGGGTCGACACCTTCGCGGGCCGGTGCACTGAGGAGATGGCGAAGGCGCAGGAAGACACCTTCCAGAGCCAGCTCAACGACGTCAACATGATCGTGCACATCTCGCCCGAGCCCAGGCGGCTCACGGTCATCAGCGTCCCGCGTGACATGATAACCGCGCGGCCGTCGTGCACCGACGAGAACGGCGCCGAGACCGCGCCCACCGAGGCCGCGATGTTCAACTCGGCGTACTCGACGGGCGGCCTGCCGTGCGTCGTGAAGACGGCCGAGCAGCTCACGGGCCTGTCGATCGACCACGCGGCGCTCATGACGTGGGGCGGCGTGATCGACATCACCGACGCGATCGGCGGCGTCGACGTCTGCGTCGCGCAGCCGATCCAGGATCCCGAGCACACCCACCTCGACCTCGCTGCGGGTAACCACACGCTCGCCGGCTACACGGCGCTGCAGTTCCTGCGCGTGCGCCACGGCGTGGGCGACGGATCCGATCTCTCGCGCATCAGCAACCAGCAGGTGTACATGGGCGCGCTCGTGCGCAAGCTCGTGAGCGACGAGACGCTGTCCGACGTCGGCGCCCTGCTGCGCCTCGCGAACGCGGTCGTGAAGAACGCGACCGTGTCGTCGGGTCTCACGGACCCCATGGCGATGGTCGAGATCGCGAGCGCCCTGCGGTCGGTGCCGGTGGAGGACTACGAGTTCATCCAGTTCCCGGCGGTCGACTACGCGCTCGACGCCAACCGCGTGGCGCCCGACGAGGAGACGTGGCAGCAGATCATGGCGGCGTTCGACGCCAACCAGTCGCTCCTGGCGCAGGAGGATCCCGCCGCGACCGAGACGCCTGTCCCCGAGGAGACGGTCTCGCCGACGGAGACGCCGGCGCCCGGCCAGGTCGAGCTGCCGAGCAACATCAAGGGCTCGAACGCCGACGAGGATCTCTGCTCGAACCAGGAGGCGCTGTTCTGACACGCCCCGATTCGACGACCGGTCATCCGACCCGCTAAGATTGTCGAACGTGCCTGCCGCTGGCGGGCGCGAGGAGACGTGCCGGAGCGGCCGAACGGACTTCACTGCTAATGAAGGGTCGGGGTTAAACTCGACCGGGGGTTCAAATCCCCCCGTCTCCGCCAGACCTCGCAGCCCTCTCGCCTCTCGGCGAGGGGGCTGTGTTCACACGTGCATCTACCGGCCGCCGGACACCTCGGGCGGAATGCGGCGGCACCCACCGCTCACCGTGGAGGTGTCCATGTCCCTGTCCGAGAAGGTCGACGTGCGCGCCGCGTCGCTGCTGCGCGCGGTCGGCCTGCCGTACTTCGTGGTCGCGTTCGCGGCGCGGCTGCCGTACGCCATGATGGTCGTCGGCGTCCTCACGGTCGTCTCCTCCGGGAGGGCCTCCATCTCCGAGGGCGGCCTCAGTTCGGCCGCGGTCGGCATCGGCACGGCGTGCTTCGGCGCGCTCCTCGGCGCCGCGGCCGACAGGTTCGGTCAGCGGCCCGTGCTGCTCGGCGTCGCGATCGCGAACGCCGCGCTCATGGTCGCGTTCGCCGCGATCGTCTACAGCGACGCCCCCTTCGGGCTCGTGCTGCTCACGGCGTTCGGGATCGGGGCGACCGCGCC
>JAJUIM010000020.1 GCA_029267645.1 Microbacterium sp. | reverse complement strand
GGTCCTGCTGTTCTTCCCCGACGACTTCGCCGAGCTGCGCGGCGCGATCGACTACGTGCTCACGCTCGCGATCATCGGCGTCGTCGGCTGGATCATCGCGAAGGTGCTGATCTTCCTGCTCGACGGCGCCATGCGCAAGCAGGAGCGCTCGAGCGGCGACGACTTCGTCATGCGCCGGCGCCGCACGCAGATCCGCATGATCCGCCGCCTCGTCATCGCGCTTGTGTCGGTGCTCACGGTCGCCGCCATGCTCCTCACGATCGACGGCGCCGAGACGTTCGGGGCGTCGCTGTTCGCCTCCGCGGGCGTCGCGTCGATCGTCGCCGGTCTCGCGGCGCAGTCGACGCTCGGCAACCTCGTCGCCGGCATCCAGCTCACCTTCTCGAACGCGCTCAAGGTGGGCGACACGGTCGAGGTCGACGGCCAGTTCGGCACGATCGAGGAGATCACGCTCACCTACGTCGTCGTGCAGATCTGGGACGACCGGCGCCACGTGCTGCCGTCGACCTACTTCACGACCACGCCGTACACGAACTGGACCCGCAACCAGACCGAGCTCACGGGCACGGTGTTCCTCGAGGCCGACTACACGGTCGACGTGCCGGCTGTGCGCGCCGAGCTCGAGCGCATCCTCGACGCCTCCCCCGAGTGGGATCGCCGCAGCTGGGGCCTCATCGTCTCCGACGCGACGGGCGGGGTCGCGCAGCTGCGCGCCACCATGACGGCGGCCGACGGCGACCAGCTCTGGACCCTGCGCTGCGACGTCCGCGAGCAGCTCATGGCGTTCATCGCGACGCAGCGCCCGCAGGACCTCTCGCGCACCCGCTTCGAGCTCGACCGCGAGATCGACGGGCATAGTATCGCCGAGTGAGCATCGAGTCCGCCGCGCCGGCCACCCCCAACCCGCCGTCGCGAGGCTCGGGCGCGGGCGTCGCCTACGGCTTCGGCGCCTACCTGCTGTGGGGCGTGCTGCCCATCTACTTCGTGCTGCTCGCGCCGAGCGGCCCATGGGAGATCCTCTCGTGGCGCGTGCTGCTGTCGCTCGTGTTCTGCGCGCTCCTGCTCACCGTCACGCGCGCCTGGCGCCGCTTCGCCGCGATCCTGCGCGTGCCGCGCCTCGCGCTGTGGAGCGTCGTCGCGGGCGTGCTCATCTACGTCAACTGGCAGGTGTACCTCATCGCGGCGACGACGGGGCAGGTGCTCGAGGCGAGCCTCGGGTACTTCATCAACCCGCTCGCGACGATCGTGCTCGCGGTGCTCGTGCTGCACGAGCGCGTGCGGCCGCTGCAGTGGGCTGCCGTCGGAGTCGCGGCGATCGCGGTCATCGTGATCGTCGTGTTCTACGGATCCGTGCCGTGGCTCGCGCTCACGCTCTCTGCGTCGTTCGCGCTCTACGGCCTCGTCAAGAAGATGCACCTCGCAGGCCGCGTCGACGCCGTCACGGGCCTCACGCTCGAGACGCTCTGGCTCACGCCCATCGCGATCGTGCAGGTCATCATCGTCGGCGTCACGACCGGCATCACCTTCGGGCAGAACGGCCCGCTGCACACGACGCTCATGATCCTCGCGGGCGCCGCGACGGCCGTGCCGCTGCTGCTGTTCGCCGCCGCGTCGAGCCGCGTCTCGCTCGCGACCGTCGGCATGCTGCAGTTCACGGCGCCGATCCTGCAGTTCCTCGTCGGCGCCTTCCTCATGCACGAGCACATGCCGCCCGAGCGATGGGCCGGTTTCGCGCTCATCTGGGTCGCGTGCATCCTGCTCGTCATCGACCTCGTGCGCCAGGGGCGGATCAGCCGCCGGTCGCGGGCGTGAGCTGCGGCAGGATCCACGTCAGCCAGTAGGCGCTGAAGAGGATCGACACGAGGCCCGCCGCGATGGCGGCCCAGCACCAGCGCCGCTTCTGCGAGCGGCGGAAGAGCGCGACGGCACCGAGCACGGCGCCGATGAGCCCGAACGCCGCGCCCCACGGGCCGAACCACGATACGAAGAGGCCTGCCGCCGACAGCACGACCGCCACGACGCCGAGGCGCGTGAGGTGCGGCCGGCGCTCGCGCCGCGTGAGGGGGCGCTCGGCGACGTCGGGGTGGATCCAGCCGAACGTGTCGGCCGCCACGACCTCGAGCGGGCCCGACGTCGAGGCGATGCGCTCGGCCATCTGCACGCGCGCGTCCGGCTCGCCGCCGTCGGCGTTCTCGTCGCGTGCGCGGGCGTCGGTCATGTCGCGACGGGCTCCCGCTCGGCGACCTGGATCTCGGTCACGGGCAGCGTCGAGTCGGCGCCGAACGCGAGCGTCGACGGCTCGCGGCCGCTCTGGATCAGCTGGGCAGCGAGTGCCGCGATCATGGCGCCGTTGTCGGTGCACAGGCTGAGCGGCGGGATCCGCACCGTCACGCCGCGCGCGGCCGCGCGCTCGAGCGTCACCTCGCGCAGGCGCCGGTTGGCGATCACGCCGCCCCCGAGCAGCAGGCGCGGCACGCCGCGCGCAGCGCACGCGTCGAGCGCCTTCGTGACGAGCACGTCGACGACGGCCTCGCGGAAGCTCGCGGCGACGTCGGCGATCGGGATCTCCTCGCCCGCGCCCTCGCGCTGCTCGATCCAGCGAGCGACCGACGTCTTGAGGCCCGAGAACGAGAAGTCGTAGCGGTGGCGCTCGAGGTCGCTCGCGCGCGAGAGGCCCCGCGGGAAGCGGATCGCGGCGGGGTCTCCCCCGACGGCGGCGCGGTCGATCTGGGGGCCGCCCGGGTACGGCAGGCCGAGGATGCGCGCGACCTTGTCGAACGCCTCGCCCGCCGCGTCGTCGATCGTCTCGCCCAGGAGCTCGACGTCGGTCGTGAGGTCGCGCACGTGCAGCAGCGAGGTGTGGCCGCCCGAGACGAGCAGCGCGATCGTCGGGTACTCGAGCGGCTCGGAATCGGGCGTGACGATGTCGGCCGCGATGTGCCCCACGAGGTGGTTGACGGCGTACAGCGGCAGGCCCAGCGAGATCGCGAGCGCCTTCGCCGCGCCGACGCCCACCATGAGCGCGCCCGCGAGGCCGGGGCCCGACGTCACGGCGATCGCGTCGAGGTCGACGAGGCGCACGCCCGCGTCGGCGACGGCCTTCTCGATCGCGGGCTGCAGCGCCTCGAGGTGGGCGCGAGCCGCGACCTCGGGCACGACGCCGCCGTAGCGGGCGTGCTCGTCCATGCTGCTCGCGATCGTGTTCGCCAGCAGGGTGCGCCCGCGCACGATCCCGATCCCGGTCTCGTCGCAGCTCGTCTCGATGCCGAGGACGAGTGGTTCCGCGCGGTTCATGCGTCTGCTCCTGCTTCGTCGCGCCAGGTCGTGAGGTCGAGCCGCATGACGACGGCGTCGACGTCGTCGGGCTGATAGTACCGGGGCCGGCGGCCGAGCTCGGCGAACCCCTCGCTCTCGTACAGCCTCGTCGCGACCGGGTTGTCGGCGCGCACCTCGAGGAACACCTCGCGTGCGCGACGGTCGCGCGCCGTGCGCAGCAGCTCGCGCAGGAGCGCCCTGCCCTGGCCTCGGCCGCGGGCGGCCTCGTCGAGGGCGATCGTCTGCACGTCGGCGTCGCGGCCGCCCGCGAGGTGGCGCAGGCCCGCGTACCCGACGATGCCGCCGCCGTCCTCGAGCACGACGTAGCGGCCGTGGTCCGACGCGAGCTCGGCGCGCATCATGTCGGCGCTCCACGCGTCGCTCGGGAAGCTCGCGGTCTCGATCGCCATGATGGCGTCGAGGTCGCCGGGTCCGGCCGTGCGGATCACGTGCTCACCCGCTTGACGGCGCCCGGCACCTTCGCGTCGGGCGCGCGCAGGTACAGCGGCTCGACGAGGTCGGGGATCCGCCCCGCCGCGAGCTGGCGCGCCGCGAGCCGCCCGATCGCGCCCGCCGAGATCGCGAGCGTCTGCTCCGTGGCCGGGCGTCTGACGGATCCGGCCGAATCGTCAGACGCTCGGCCGGTCGTCAGATCCTCGGCGAGGATCGACCATGGATCCGCGTCCTGCGGCAGCAGCTCGGGGCCGGCCACGCGGTGCGGGATGCCGTCGTCGAGCCCGTCGTAGGCGCTCACGGCGTGCTCGCGGCGCCGCGCGTCGGTCACGATGAGGCAGGGGCGCTCGGGCTCGGCCTCCAGGCGCTCGAGCGCCGCGGCGTCGTGGCTCACGACGGGGATCACGGGCACGCCGCGGCCGACCGCGAACGCGCGCGCGGCGGCGATCCCGATCCGCAGTCCAGTGAAGGGGCCGGGCCCCATGCCCGCGGCGATGTGCGTGATGTCCGCAGGGTCCGCACCGGCGTCGTGCAGCGCCCGGACGATGAGGTCGCCGATGATCTCGGCGTGGCCGCGCGTCGTCTCGCTGTCGGCGCGGCCGAGCACGTCGCCCGTCGCGGGGTCGACGACGGCGACGGACGAGCCGAGGGAGGAATCGATCGCGAGAATCATCGGATCCAGATTAGGCCCGGTCCGCTTACAGTGCGCTCGGCGCGTGGTGCGCGATGACGACCCGGCGCGGGGCGTCGAGGTCGAGGTTCTCGGGGTCGTCGTCGGTCTCGCCGACGGGGCGTTCGATCTCGATGTCCCACCACTCATCGGCGATGAGCGACACGGCCTCGCGGCCCCACTCGATGATCGTGACCGACGCCTCGAGGTCGAGGTCGAGATCCTCGAACTCGGCCGGATCCGACAGGCGGTACGCGTCGGCGTGCACGAGGGGCGCGCCGCCCGTGAGCGAGGGGTGCGTGCGCGCGATGACGAACGTCGGGCTCTGCACGGGGCCCCGCACGCCGAGGCCGTCGGCGATGCCGCGCGTGAGCGTCGTCTTGCCCGCGCCGAGCGGGCCCGTGAGGACGAGCACGTCGCCGGCCGCGAGCGCGGATCCGATGCTGCGGCCGAGCCGCTCCATGTCGGCGCTCGTCGCGATGTCGTGCGCGCCCAGAACGTCGTGCGGAACCATGGATCCCCTCTTCCTTCGCGGGTCAGGACGTGACGGTGCGCGTCACGCGCGCCCCGATCCGCGTGACGATCTCGTAGTTGATGGTGCCGGCGGCATCCGCCCAGTCGGTCGCCGACGGCGCGCCCGTGACGGGGTCGCCGAACAGCACGGCCTGGTCGCCCACCTCGACGGCCGTGTCGCCGACGTCGACGATGAGCTGGTCCATCGCGACCCGGCCGGCGACGCGGAAGCGGCGGCCGCGGATCCGCACGGGCCCCGCGTTCGACGCCTGCCGCGGCACGCCGTCGGCGTAGCCGAGCGGGACGAGCGCAAAGGTCGTGTCGCGCGGCGCGCGGTATGTGTACCCGTAGGAGGCGCCGTGCCCCTCGCGCACGCGGCGCACGGCCGCGATGGGCGCGCGCAGCGTCATGGCGGGGCGCAGGCCGAGCGAGGCCGACGAGCGGCCCTCGAACGGCGAGAGGCCGTAGATGCCGAGCCCCACGCGCACGGCGTCGAGCCGCGTCTCGGGGATGTCGATCGCCGCGCCGGTCGCCGCGAGGTGTCGGATCCGCGGCGCGAGGCCCGCGCGCGCAGCCCCCGCGATCGCGTCCTCGAAGACGCGCAGCTGCGCGAGGTCATCGTCGCGGCTCGCGCCCGAGAGGTGGCTGAAGAGTCCGTCGACACGGATCCGCCCCTCGCGCTCGAGGCGCGCGGCCTCGTCGAGCAGCGCCGTCCAGTCTGCGGGCGCCGCGCCGCCGCGGCCGAGGCCTGTCTCGAACTTCAGGTGCACGACGGCGGCCCGCTCCCCCGCCTGAGCGGCGGCCCGGCGCAGCTGGTCGACCGTCGCGAGGCCGAGCTCGATGCCCTCCGCGAGCGCGGGGGCGAAGTCGGCGCCGGGCCCGTGCAGCCACGCGACGACGGGGCGGTCGATGCCGGCCGCCCGCAGCTGCAGCGCCTCGGCGAGGTCGGCGACGCCGAGCCTCGTCGCGCCGCCGGCGAGTGCGGCCCGCGCTGCCGTCACCGCGCCGTGCCCGTACCCGTCGGCCTTCACGACCGCGATGAACTCGCGCGTGCCCGTCGCGGCCCGCAGCGTGCGGACGTTGTGCTCGATCGCGCCGCGGTCGATCACGGCCTCGCGTGTCGGTGCGGTCATGCGGCGGACTCCAGGATCGTGTAGGCAAGCGCGAGCCCGCCGTCGTGGGACAGGGAGAGGTGGCTGCGGGCGATGCCGCGGCGCTCGAGCGTGCCCGCCGTCTCGCCCGTGATGACGTAGCTGGGGGCCTGCCGCTCGCCCAGCCGCGGCACCTCGATCTCCTGCCAGCGCACGCCGTCGGATCCGCCGAGCGCCTTGATGAGCGCCTCCTTCGCGGCGTACCGCGCGGCGAGCGAGCGCAGCGGCAGCTCGCGCTCGTGCGCCGTGAACAGCCGTTCCATGAGCCGCGGCGAGCGCGCGATCTGCCCTTCGAAGCGCTCGATGTCGACCATGTCGACGCCGACCCCCACGATCACGGCTGGCCCTCAGTGCTCATGCGAGCAGTCTAGGTCGGCCCGTCTGCGCCACCGCCGAAACACAACGCAGTCAATCCGGCGGCGAACGCCCGGTCTCGGGCCGAATCCGCCGAAACCGTGCCGAAATGACTGCGTTGTGTTGGAAGCGCGCCGCGCCTACTCGACCGTGACCGACTTCGCGAGGTTGCGCGGCTGGTCGACGTCGAGGCCCTTGGCCGTCGCGAGGCCCATCGCGAAGATGTGCAGCGGCACGACGGCGAGGATCGGCTCGAAGAGCGGGCTCGCGAGCGGGATCCGCAGCACCTCGTCGGCCGACGGCATGACGGCCGAGTCGCCCTGCTCGGCGATCGCGATGACGCGGGCGCCGCGCGCGCGGATCTCCTCGATGTTCGAGATGACCTTGGCGTGCATCGTGGCGGCGCCGCGGGGCGACGGCACGACGACGAAGACGGGCTGGCCCGGCTCGATCAGCGCGATCGGGCCGTGCTTCAGCTCGCCCGCCGCGAAGCCCTCGGCGTGGATGTACGAGATCTCCTTGAGCTTCAGCGCGCCCTCGAGCGCGATCGGGTAGCCCACGTGGCGGCCGAGGAACAGCACCGACCGGGTGTCGGCCATCCAGTGCGCGAGCTGCTCCGTGCGCTCCTGCTCGTTGTCGAGGATCCACTGGATCTTCTCGGGCAGCTCCTCGAGCTGCTCGATGCTGTCGGCCGCGGATGCGGCGTCGAGGGATCCGCGCACGCGCCCGACGTGCAGCGCGAGCAGGTACAGCGCCGTGATCTGGGCGACGAACGCCTTCGTCGAGGCGACCGCGACCTCGGGGCCCGCGTGCGTGTAGACGATCGCGTCGGACTCGCGCGGAATCGTCGCGCCCTGCGTGTTGCAGATCGACAGCGTCTTGGCGCCGAGGCGCGCGGCCTCCTTGACGGCCATGAGCGTGTCCATCGTCTCGCCCGACTGGCTGATCGACACGACGAGGGTCGAGGCGTCGACGATGGGGTCGCGGTAGCGGAACTCGTGCGCGAGCTCGACGTCGGTGGGGATCCGCGCCCAGCGCTCGATCGCGTACTTGCCGACGAGGCCCGAGTAGTAGGCCGTGCCGCAGGCGAGGATCACGATGCGGTCGATGCCCGTGAAGAGGTCGTCGAGGCCCTCGAGCTCGGGGATCACGATCTGGCCGTCGTGGATGCGGCCGCGCACCGTGTTGGCGACGGCCTCGGGCTCCTCCGAGACCTCCTTCGCCATGAAGCTCGACCAGCCGCCCTTGTCGGCCGCCGACGCGTCCCACGACACCTCGAACGGCTGGGGCTCGGCCGGGTTGCCGTCGAAGTCGGTGACGGTGACGCTGTCGGGCGTGATCGCGACGATCTCGTCCTGGCCGATCGCGAGCGCGTGGCGCGTGTGCTCCACGAAGGCCGCGACGTCGGATCCGAGGAAGTTCTCGCCCTCGCCGAGGCCGATCACGAGGGGCGAGTTGCGGCGCGCGCCGACGACGAGGCCCGGGTGGTCCTCGTGCGTCGCAAGCAGCGTGAAGGCGCCCTCGAGGCGGTGCACGACGGCGCGGAACGCCGCGACGAGGTCGCCGTCGTTCGCGCGGTAGGCGCGGGCGATGAGCGCCGCCGCGACCTCGGTGTCGGTCTCGCTGAGGAACTCGACGCCCTCGGCCACGAGCTCGCGCTTCAGCTCGGCGAAGTTCTCGATGATGCCGTTGTGGATGACCGCGAGGCGGCCGTCGTCGGCGAGGTGCGGGTGGGCGTTCTCGTCGGTCGGGCCGCCGTGCGTCGCCCAGCGGGTGTGCCCGATGCCCGTCGTGCCGCGCCCGATCGGGTCGGTCTCGAGCGCCTCGCGCAGGCGGGCGAGCTTGCCGGCGCGCTTGCGCATGCCGAGCGATCCGTTCTCATCGATCACCGCGATGCCCGCGGAGTCGTACCCGCGGTACTCGAGGCGAGCCAGGCCCGCCACGAGGATGTCCTGGCTTTCCCGGGGGCCGACGTATCCGACGATTCCACACATGGGAATCAGCCTAAGCGGCGCGCGGCGGCGAAGGCGCCAGCGGCGCGGCGCTCACAGTCCGCGTCAAGCTGGCGCCCCCGGCCGGGCCTTTTCTCGGTCAGCGCGTCGTGACCTCCTCGCGCGAGCGCACGCGCGAGACCACCTTCCGGATCGCCGGCAGCGCGATCACGATGACGACGAGCGTGATGAGCGCGCCCGAGATGGGCCGCGTGACGAAGCCCGTCGGGTCGCCGTCGAACAGCAGCAGCCCGCGGCGGATGCTCGACTCGAGCAGGGCGCCGAGCACGAAGGCGAGCACGAGCGGGCCGGGCTCGAAGCCGAACTTCTTCATGAGGTACCCGACGACGCCGAACGCGACGACGAGGCCCACGTCGAACACCGAGTTGTTGATCGTGTAGGCCCCGACGAGCGTGATGAGCGCCGTGATGGGAGCGAGGATCACGGCCCGCACGCGCAGCACGCGCACGAACAGCCCCACGAGCGGCAGCGACATGATGAGCAGCAGCGCGTTGCCGACGTACATCGAGTTGATGACGCCCCAGAACAGCTCGGGCTCCTGGTCGACGAGCTGCGGCCCCGGCGTGATGCCCTGGATGAGCAGCGCGCCGAACATGAGCGCCATGGTCGCGTTGGCGGGGATGCCGAGGGTGAGCAGCGGAATGAACGAGCTCGTCGCCGCCGCGTTGTTGGCGGTCTCGGGGCCCGCGACGCCCTCGACGGCGCCGTGGCCGAAGCGCGAGGGATCCTTCGACACCTTCTTCTCGACCGCGTAGCCGGCCATCGCCGAGATCGTCGCGCCGCCGCCCGGCAGGAGGCCGAGCAGGAAGCCCAGCACGGATCCGCGCGCGAAGGCGCCCGACGACCGGCGCAGGTCGGCCTGCTTCGGCCACACGTCGGCCACCGCCGCGGGCGCGATCGTCTCGGCGCGGTGGCGCTCCTCGAGGCTGTAGAGGATCTCGCCGAGGCCGAACAGGCCCATCGCGATGGGCACGAAGTCGAGCCCGTCGGCGAGCTGCAGCACGTCGAACGTGAACCGCTCGGTGCCCGTGAAGGGATCCCGCCCGACGGTCGCGAGCAGCAGGCCCACGGCCGCCGCGATGATCGCCTTGATCTTCGAGCCGTTCGAGATGGTGGCGACGAGCAGGATGCCGAGCAGCGCGAGCGCCGCGTACTCGGCGGGGCCGAACCGCAGCGCCCACCCCGCCACGAGCGGCGCGAAGAACGTCAGGCCGATGATCGACACCGTGCCGCCGATGAAGGATCCGATCGCGGCGATGCCGAGCGCCGTGCCGGCGCGGCCGCGTTTGGCGAGCGCGTAGCCGTCGAAGACCGTCACGACCGAGCTCGCCTCGCCGGGCAGGCGCAGCAGCACCGACGTGATCGTGCCGCCGTACTGCGCCCCGTAGAAGATGCCCGCGAGCATGATGATGGCGGTGACCGAGTCGATGCCGTAGGTCAGCGGCAGAAGGATCGCGATCGTCGCGGCGGGGCCGAGGCCCGGCAGCACGCCCACGAGCATGCCGATGACGACGCCGATGAGGCAGTAGAGCAGGTTGATCGGCTCGAAGACCGTGGCGAACCCGTCGAGCACAGGCTGGAAGTCCATGTCAGCTCCGATCGTTCAGAAGAGGTGCGGAATCGACGTGCCGAGGGCGACGACGAAGACGACGTAGAAGCCCGCGACGATCGCGAGGGATCCGAGGATCGCGACGAGCCAGCGCTCGTGGCCGAGGAAGCGCATCCAGACGAACGCGAGGAGCGCGGAGGGGATCTCGAAGCCGATGACGGGCAGCAGCGCGACGTAGGCGACGAGCGTCACGGCGCCCGCGGCCGCCATCCACGACGCGCGCGAGAACGTCTCGCCGTCGCCGCCCCACCTGCCGACGACGAGCTGCGCGATCGCGAGCGCCGCGATCGCAACGCTCACGCCGAGCGGCCACAGGCCGGGCCCGGGCTCGGACAGCTCGCCGACGCCGAGCGCCAGCGACAGCCCGATCCCCGCGACGCCGATCGCGAGCGCGACGACCGACGACGCGGCGTTCGCGACGCTGCCCGCCGCGGGCGGCGAGTCGTCGATGGGCACGGGCGTCGTGTCGTCGGGCGACGTCGGCCCCCAGGGTGTGCGTGCCTTCATGATCCCCTCCGTCGCCCGATGCTCACTCGCTCAGCGAGATGTCGTGCTGCTCGACGAGCTCCGCGTAGGTGTCGGCGAGCCCCGTCCACTCCTCGACGACCTCGTCGCCCGAGATCTCGTGCGGCGTGAGCAGGTTCGTCTCGTTGAGCTGCTGGTACGCCTCGGTCTCGAGCGCGCCCTCGATCGCCGTCGTGAGCGCCTCCTTCACCTCGTCGGGCAGGCCCTTCGGGCCCGCGACGGCGCGGTACTGCGCGACGGGGATGTCGTAGCCGATCTCGGTCGCGGTCGGCACGTCGGGCAGGTACTCGTTGCGCTCCTCCGAGAAGGTCAGAAGCGGCGTCACCTCGCCCGCGTCGATCTGCGGCTTGGCCTCGCCCGCCTGGATCGTCGCGACCTGCACCTGGTCGCCGACGACGGCCGTGAGGGCGGGCGAACCCGAGTCGAACGGCACGACCGTGCCCTCGATGCCGGCCTCGGCGAAGAGGATCGCCTGCGCGAGCTGCGAGCCCGTCCCGACGCCCGTCGTGCCGTAGGAGAGGTCGTCGTGCTCGGCCAGGTCCTCGAAGCTCTCGATGCCCGATGCGCGGCTCGCGACGAGCACGTAGTCGTCCTGCGACAGGCCCTTCAGCACGTCGAGGTCGTCGAGCGCGACCTCGGCCGAGTCGCCGACCGCGAGGGGCGTGATCGTGATGAGCGAGGCGTTCAGCAGCACGAGGTTGTAGCCGTCGGCCTCGGCCGAGGCGACCTCCTGCGTCGCGACGGCGCCGTTCGCGCCCGGCTTGTTGACGACGGGCACCGAGACGCCGAGCTCCTCGGCCATGCCGTCGGCGACCGCGCGCGCGATCAGGTCGGTGGATCCGCCCGCCGCCTGCCCGACCGTGAGCGTGATGGGGCCCGTCGGGAACTCGTCGCCGCCGCCCGCGGATCCGATGTTGCCGCCGCACGCCGTGAGCGCGAGCCCCGCGACGGCGACGGCCCCGATGCCTGCGATTCGAACGATTCTCATGTCGTGTCTGTCCCTTCGCGACGGGCGCCCTCGCCCGTCGATCGTCGGCGGTGATCTCACTCCGGTGTGAGCTGCCCACACACTAGGAACCCCTGATCACGCCGGTCCACATCCGATGTCGCATGGATCGATGCCGGGCGCGCATCGTGACCGCGGATCCCCCGAACGGCGGGCGAGCGCGCACGCCCCGTCGCCGTCGCCGTGTCCGAATCGTTACTTCTGTCCGAGAGGCGGAAAATCTGTCTGATAGCTTTTCCGCGCACGCTCAACGAGGAGTTCCCATGACCTACACGCCCGATGCGATCCGCTCGATCCGCCTGTCGACCCTGCGGCTGCCGCTTCCGACCCCCATCTCCGACGCCAAGGTGTTCACGGGCCGCCAGAAGCCCATGACCGAGGTTGCGTTCCTCATCGCCGAGATCGAGACCGCGCGGGGCTTCTCGGGCCACGGCTTCAGCTACTCGAAGCGCGCGGGCGGCCCCGCGCAGTACGCGCACGCCCGCGAGGTCGCAGGCGTCGCGATCGGCGAGGACCCGAACGACATCGCGAAGCTGTACGACAAGCTGCTGTGGGCGGGGGCGTCGGTCGGCCGCTCGGGCGTCGCGACGCAGGCGCTCGCGGCGATCGACATCGCGCTGTACGACCTCAAGGCGAAGCGCGCCGGCCTGCCCCTGTCGAAGCTGCTCGGCGCCCACCGGGACTCCGTGCGCACGTACAACACGTCGGGCGGCTTCCTCAACGCGTCGATCGAAGAGGTGTGCGACCGCGCCGAGCGCTCGCTCGCCGATGGCATCGGCGGCATCAAGGTCAAGGTCGGCCTGCCCGACGGCGCCGAGGACCTGCGGCGCGTGCGGGCCGTGCGCGAGCGCATCGGCGACGCCGCGCCCCTCATGGTCGACGCGAACCAGCAGTGGGATCGCGCGACCGCGCTGCGCATGGGCCGCAGGCTCGAGGAGTTCGACCTCGTGTGGATCGAGGAGCCCCTCGACGCGTACGACGCGGAGGGCCACGCCGACCTCGCGCGCGCCCTCGACACCCCCGTCGCGACGGGCGAGATGCTCGCGTCGGTCGCAGAGCACGAGCGCCTCATCCGCGCGCGCTCGTGCGACATCATCCAGCCCGACGCCCCGCGGGTCGGCGGCATCACGCCGTTCCTCCGTCTCGCGACGCTCGCCGACCAGGCGGGCCTCGACCTCGCACCCCACTTCGCGATGGAGATCCATCTGCACCTCGCCGCCTGCTACCCGCGCGAGCCGTGGGTCGAGCACTTCGACTGGCTGGATCCGCTCTTCGAGGAGCGCCTCGAGACGCGCGACGGGCGCATGATCGTGCCGGACCGCCCCGGGCTCGGCTTCACCTTCAGCGGCCAGGCGCGCGCGTGGGTCACGGAATCGGTCACAATCGACGGATGACCGCATCGCGCGCCGAGGACGTCGCCCGTCAGCTCGGCGAGAGGATCCTCGACGGCACGATCGCGCCCGGCGAACGCCTGCCGAGCGAGGCTCGGCTCGTCGAGGAGTTCGCCGCGAGCCGCAGCGTCGTGCGCGAGGCGCTGCAGCGCCTCCAGACGCGCGGCCTCGTGCGCACGCGGGTGGGATCCGGCAGCTACGCCCTCACCCCGCCCGCCGAGGCCGCGCCCGACGCGTGGCTCGCGGCGCGCACGGAGCGCGAGCGCGCCGAGCTGCACGAGCTGCGGATCGCGCTCGAGACCGAGTCTGCCGCGCTCGCGGCCGCGCGCCGGTCCGACGCCGAGGCCGCCGAGATCGACCGCGCGCTCGAGGCGCTCGCGCGCGCCGAGCTGCCGTCGGCGACCGTCGAGGCCGACTTCGCCTTCCATCGGTCGGTCGCGAGCGCCTCGGCCAACCGCTACCTGCTCGCGCTCCTCGACCGGCTCGGCCCGCGCGCGCTGATCCTCCCCCGCGCCCGCCTCGCCGACGAGCGACGCGACGGCGAGCGGGCCGCGGCCGTGCTGTCGGAGCACCGCGCGATCGCCGACGCGATCCGCAGGCGGGATCCGCTCGCCGCGTCGGCCGCCATGCGCGCGCACCTCGCATCGTCGCTCGCGCGGCGCGCGGACGGCTGACGCCGCGTCAGAGCTTGCGCAGCAGCACGCGCTCGACGGCGTGCTCGGCGCCCTTGCGCAGCACGAGCGTGCCGCGGTGCTTCGTCGGCTCGACGTTCTCGATGAGGTTCGGCAGGTTGATGTCGCGCCAGATGCCGCGCGCCGTCTCGACCGCCTCGTCGTCGGACAGGTGCTGGAACACGTTGAAGTACGAGGCGGGGTTCGAGAACGCGCCCTTGCGCAGCGCGAGGAAGCGGTTGATGAACCACTGCTCGACGTTGGTCGCGTCGGCGTCGACGAAGATCGAGAAGTCGAACAGGTCGCTCACCGCGATGTCGTTCGGCGAGGGCGGCGGCTGCAGCACGTTGAGCCCCTCGACGATGAGCACGTCGGGGCGGCGCACGACGACCGACGCATCGGGCATGATGTCGTACTTCATGTGCGAGTAGAAGGGCGCACGCACCTCTTCCTCGCCCGACTTGACGCGCGTGACGAAGTCGACGAGCGCCCGGCGGTCGTACGACTCGGGGAAGCCCTTGCGGTCCATGATGCCGCGGCGCTCGAGCTCGGCGTTGGGGTACAGGAAGCCGTCGGTCGTGACGAGCTCGACGCGAGGGGTGTCGCTCCAGCGGCTCATGAGCTCGCGCAGGAGGCGCGCGACGGTCGACTTGCCGACCGCCACGGATCCGGCGACGCCCACGACGAAGGGGATCCGCGGGTGCTTCTCGCCGAGGAACTCGCCGACCTCGGATCCGATCTGGCGCGTGCCGCGCGCCCACGCACTCAGCAGGCGGCTGATCGGCAGATACACGTCGCGCACCTCGGTCACGTCGAGGCGGTCGCCGAGGCCGCGGATCTGCACGATCTCCTGCTCGGTGAGCGGCTGCGCCATGCCCTTGGCGAGTCGCGCCCACTCCGCTCTCGGGATGTCGCGGTACAGCGAGAGC
>JAJUIM010000032.1 GCA_029267645.1 Microbacterium sp. | reverse complement strand
GGGGGGTCAGCGCGCTCACCGGCGGGGATTCGCGGATCGGCCTGTGGACAACCTGCCTCGGGGCGTGCCGCGACGGCACGCTCGAGGGATGGATCGCTCACCGCTCCCCCTCGCACTGCCCGAGTCGTTCACCGTCGCCGATGCTCGGGCGGCCGGCGTGCCGCCCGGACGACTGCAGGCATCCGACCTCGTGTCGCCGTTCCACGGCACGCGCGCGCTGCGCCCGCTCGAGAGCCTGCCCGATCGTCTGCGGCTGCTGCTGCGCGCCCTGCCCGAACACGCGTTCGCGGCAGGCCCCAGCGCCGCGCTGCTCTGGGACGTGCCGCTGCCCTTCCCCGTCGCGGAACGCGCCCTCGACCCGCTGTGCGTCGGCGTGCCCGCGGCCGAGAACCGCATCCGACGGCCCGGCGTCCGAGGGCGGGCGCTGCAGTTGGACCCCGAGGACGTCGTCGAGCTCGACGGCGTGCGCGTCACGACGGCGGAGCGGACGTGGGTGGATATCTCGGAGGAGCTGTCGTTGCCGTGGCTCGTGGCGGCGACGGATCACCTGCTGCGCGCCGGCGTCGATCGGCAGGATCTCGATCGGGCGCACCGGCGCGCGGGGAAGCGCAAGGCGGGCCGCGACCGGCGCGAGCGCGCGCTCGGGCTGGGCGACGCGCGGGCGGAATCCCCGATGGAGTCGGTGCTGCGGGTGGTGTTCCACGAGGCGCGACTGCCCCGGCCCGAGCTCAACGTGGAAATCCGCGACGGCGGCCGGTTCGTCGCCCGCGTCGACATGCTCTTCCGGCGCGCGAGGCTCATCGTGGAGTACCAGGGCGACTACCACCGCGATCCCGAGCAGTGGCAGCGGGACGAGCGCCGGCGGGCCGAGCTCGAGTCGCTCGGCTACCGCGTGACCTACGTCACGATCGCCGACCTCCACGACCCCGCGCAGCTCATCGAGCGGATCCGCCGCCTCCTCGCCGCGGCCTGACCCCACCGAGGGTCGCCAAAAATCCCGGTCGGACGGTGCCCCGACCCGCGATTCTTGGCGACCCTATGGGTGATGGGTCGCCAGAAAAACCGGGTGCGGACGTGCTGCGACTACGAATTCTTGGCGACCCAACGTGCAATGGGTCGCCAGAAAAACCGGGTGCGGACGTGCTGCGACTACGAACTTTTGGCGACCCAACGTGCAATGGGTCGCCAAGAAAACCGGGTGGGGGCGTGCTGCGACTACGAATTTTTGGCGAGGCTAGAGGTCGACGCCGATGAAGACGGGCTCGGGGTTCAGCTCGATGCCGTACTCGGCCGCGACTCGCGTGCGGACGAACCGGGCGAGGGCCGCGATCTCCTCTGTCCGTGCGCCGCCCCGATTCGTGATCGCGAGGGTGTGCTTCGTCGAGAGCGTCGCGCGCGATCCGGGCAGCCCGAAGCCCTTCGCGAGCCCCGCATGTTCGATGAGCCACGCGGCGCTGACCTTCACGAACCGGCTGGGCTCGCGCGGGGGCGCGACGACGCCGTCCCAGGTCTCGAGGTCGAACACCTGCGCGGCGTCGTCCTCGGGCTCGATGGGCCAGCGCGGGCACTCGGCCGGGAGCGTGCGCGCGACCTGCTCGCTCACGATCGGGTTGTTGAAGAAGGATCCCGCGCTGCGGGTGTCGGCGTCGGCGGGATCCAACACCATGCCCTTCGACGCGCGGATCTCGCGCACGGTGTCGCGGATCCAGCGAAGCGACGCGTTGCCGGATCCGTCCTCGCCCGCCGACCGCGCGCCGTCGAGGCCGAGGGCCCCGCGGATCCGCTCGTCGGTCACGGGGCGCGGATCCGTGCCCACGACGCGGAGGTCGAGCGCGAGTCCCGCCACGACGGCGGAGCGCTCAGGGGCGGATCCGTAGTGCCGCTTCAGCACCGACGTGCGCGGCCCGAGCCCCAGCTCAGACGCCGGCACGGTCGTCAGTTCGCCCGTCGCCTCATCGATGAGGTCGACCGACACGAGCGTCTGCACGATCTCCTGCCCGTACGCGCCCACGTTCTGGATGGGGGCAGCGCCGGCCGTGCCGGGGATCCCGCTCATCGCCTCGATGCCCGCGAGGCCGGCGTCGACCGACCACGCGACGAGCTCGTCCCAGTTCTGACCCGCCTCGACCGCGACGCGCTGGAAGCCCTCCGGCGCGCCGTCGACAAGGGAGAAGCCGGTCGTGAGGATGCGGATCACCGTGCCCTCGAAGGGCTCGTCGGCGACGAGGAGGTTCGATCCGCCGCCCAGCACGAACCAGTCGTCGTCCGACGCCCACGCCTCGTTCAGCGCCGCGATGAGCTCGCCGCGCGTCGTCGCGTCGACCATGCGGGCGGGGGATCCGCCGACGCCGATCGTCGTGAGGTCGCGAAGCGGCGTCGTCACGCGGCCACCACGACGGCCTGCGCCTTGCCGAGCACCTTCTCCTCGCCGTGCGTCACGGCGAGGTCGATGCGCACGGATCCGTCGTCCTTCACGAGCCCGACGGTCGCTGTGATCGACACGTCGGCGCCTTCGTCGGGGTGGACGACGATCGGCTTGGTGAACCGCACGACGTACGACGCGATGCGGCCGGAGTCGCCGATCCACTCGCCGATGACAGAGGATCCGATGCCCATCGTGAGCATGCCGTGGGCGAGCACGCCCTGCAGCCCGACGCGCTGCGCGACGTCGTCGCGGTAGTGGATCGGGTTGAAGTCGCCCGACGCGCCCGCGTACCGCACGAGCGACTCGCGCGTGAGATGCACCGTGCGCTCGGCGACGACCTGGCCCTTCTCGAGCGTCGAGAGATCCATCACGCGTCCTCCGATCCGATAAGCAGCGTCGACGTCGCAGTGAGCACGTGCTCGCCGTCGGCGTCGGTGACGTCGGTCTCGCTCGTGACCATGGCGCCCGTGCCCATCTGGCGCACGCGCGTCACGCGCAGGCGTCCCGTGAGCTCGTCGCCCGCGACGATCGGCCGCGTATAGGTGAACTGCTGGTCGGTGTGCAGCGCGCGCTCGAGCACGACGCCCGTCGAGGGGTCGGCGAGCAGCTGCTGCAGTGTGAGGTCGGCGATCACCATGCCGAAGGTGGGCGGCGCCACGACATCGGCGTAGCCCGCGGCGCGGGCGGCCTCGACGTCGGTGTGCTGCGGCGCGGTCGCGAAGACGGCGCGCGCGAACTCGCGCACCTTCTCGCGCCCGACGAGGTACGCGGGGGTCGGCGGGAACTCGCGCGAGGCGAGATCGGGATCGACGGACATCAGCCCTCCTGGTTCTTCCGGCGCGCGCGGATCGCCTTGACTGCGGTCTGCACGCCGATGACGACGAGGTACGCCGCGAACAGCATATTCGCGACAAACGGATCAAGCGCCGTGGCGAGGAGCGTGCCGAGCGGCGTCGTGAGGAGCGTCGCGGCGGCGACGATGCCGGCCGCCGTGAAGTCGACGTTGTGGTTGCGCGCGTTGCGCCACGCACCCGAGATCGTCGTCGGGATCATCATGAGCAGCGACGTGCCCTTCGCGACGAGGTCGCTCGTGCCGAAGAGCAGGATCAGCACGGGCACGACGACGATGCCGCCGCCGACGCCGATGAGCCCCGACAGGATCCCCGTGAGTACGCCGACCGCGACGAGCGCGATGCCGACGAGCACGCCGATCTCGACGCCCTCGCCGCGCTCGGGCACGACGAAGAACAGCGAGACGATGACGACCGCGAGGAACCCGACGAAGCACCAGCGCAGCGTCGACTCGCTGAGCTTGTTGAGCAGGTGCGCGCCGATCGGGGCGCCGACGACGCCTCCGACCGCGAGCAGGGCGCCCGCGAGCCAGTCGACCTGGCCGTGCGCCGCGTAGCTGATGACGCCGACGGCGGCCGTGACGATGATCGAGGCGCCGGACGTGCCGGCCGACAGCCGCTGTGAGAACGCCGCGAGCGTCACGAGCATGGGGACGATGATCGTGCCCCCGCCGACGCCGAAGAGGCCCGACATGAAGCCGGACAGGAGGCCGATGAGGACGAAGGCGCCGACATCCCGGATGCCGTGGGCGCGAGCGGGAGACATCATGCGCGAATCACTTGCGCCACTCTACTCTGCGCGGCCCGCGTGGCGTGAGGGGCCCGCCGCGCCCCTCACGGCACACATCACCCGGCGATCAGGTTGACGAATCCAGCGCTGACGAGGACATCGATCGTGCGCTCGGCATCCCGCCGCTCGTCGAGGTTCGACTCGAAGCCGCCGGCCTCGCGCTCGACGTCGACCGCGTACGGCACGTCGGGCACCTCGAGCTCGAAGGATCCGGCGGTCATCTCGATCCGCATCTCGTCGGGCGCCTCGCCTGTCAGCTCGCCGTACAGCGCGCCGGCCGACACGTCGAAGTCCGCGCGGCGCACGCCGTCGAGCTCGATCGTGCTCAGCCCGGCCGCCATCGTCGCGTCGAGCGCGGTCGCGGATCCCTCGAGCTCGACGTCTCCGGCGCCCATGTCGTAGGCGATGGCGCCGAACTCGCCGTCGGCGCTCACAGACCCGGCCGCGAGGTCGATCGCGAGGTCGATGCCCTCGGCGGAGCGCGGCAGCGTGAGCGTCGCCGCCGGGTCGATGTGCCAGCCGAACAGGTCGAGCGCGCGACCGGGCGCCGAGACGACGATCTTCTCGCCTCGACGCTCGAAGGTCCATGCCCCCTCGGCGCCGGTCGCCTCAAGGACGGCTTCGTCTCCCCCGCCGAACTCGATGTCGAGGCGGCCCGCGCCCACATCGGCCACGACCTCGGTGGCGCCTGCGACCGAGACCGCCTGCGACGTCGCCTCCGTGAGCCCGGACGCGATCGTCGCGCCGGCCGTGCCGAGCCCGACGCCGATGCCGCCGACCACGAGCGCGCCGCCGCCCAGCACGCTGATCGTGATCGCGAGCGCCCGCGTCCCCGCGCGCGTCGCGGGGTTCTGGGGCTCGGGCGGCGGTGCGGATGCCTCGGGTGGCCGCGGCGGGGCGGGCGGCGCGGGGAAAGTCGTGTCGGTCATCGGATCGTTCCGTTCTGCTTCGGGCCCGGCCCGACCGGCCCGGGTGGGATCTGTGCGTCGATGTGGGCGAGCACGGCCAGCACGCGGCGGTTGCCGTGCTCGTCCTGCTCGAGGTCGAGCTTCGAGAAGATCGACGTGATGTGCTTCTCGACCGCGCCCTCGCTCACGAAGAGCAGTCGCGAGATCGCGCCGTTGCTCTTGCCCTCGGCGATAAGCGAGAGCACGGCGCGCTCGCGCTCGGTGAGGCGCAGCATCTTCTCGTCTCGGGAGCGCCGCGTGAGCAGCTGCGCGACGACCTCGGGGTCGAGCACGGTCGCGCCCTGGCGGATCCGCTCGATCGACTCGAGGAACTCGGACACGTCGGTCACGCGGTCCTTGAGGAGGTAGCCGACGGCGCCGCCCGGCTGCGCGATGAGGTCGGACGCGTAGCGCTCCTCGACGTACTGCGAGAGCACAAGGACGGCGAGCGTCTGATGCCGCCTGCGCAGCTCGAGGGCCGCGCGGATCCCCTCGTCGGTGAACGTCGGCGGCAGGCGCACGTCGAGGATCACGAGGTCGGGGTCGAGGGCGCCCGTCTGCTCGCCCGCGCGGGAGGCGTCGGGCAGCGCCGCGACGACCTCGTGGCCGGCGTCGGCGAGCAGGCGCACGAGCCCCTCGCGGAGGAGGACGGAGTCTTCGACGATCAGGATGCGCATGGCACACTCACCTCCAGCGACGTGGGTCCGCCCGCCGGGCTGTCGAGGCGGGAGGTGCCGCCGAGGGCGGCGATGCGGTTCTGGACGCCGTCGAGGCCGCCGCCGGGGATCACGCGGGCGCCCCCGACGCCGTTGTCCTCGACGCGCGCCCACAGGACGCCGCCGTCGGCCCGGCCGCGCACCGTGACGCGGGCCTTGGTCGCGCGCGAGTGCTTCGCGGCGTTCGTGAGGCTCTCGGCGATCGCGAAGTAGACGGCGGCCTCGGCGTCGCGGCCCGCGCGGTGCGGCATCTGCACGTCGAGCGCCACGGGGATGTGCGAGCGGCTCGCGACGGCGCTGAGCGCCGCGTCGAGGCCCCTGTCGTCGAGCACCGACGCGTGGATCCCCCGCGCGAGCTGCCGCAGCTCGGTGATCGCGGCCTTCGTCGATGTGTGCGCCTCGGCGACGAGCTGCTTCGCGGCCTCGGGGTCGGTGTCGATCTTGTGCTGGGCGAGGCCCAGCGTCATGCCGACCGAGACGAGCCGCGGCTGCACGCCGTCGTGGAGGTCGCGCTCGATGCGCGTGCGCTCGACGTCGCTCGCGCGGATCGCCTCGTGGCGCTGCACGGCCGCGTCGCGGGCCTGCGCCGCGAGCTGCGCCTCGCGGATCGGCGCGATGAGCACGCGGGCGAGCACGCCGTGCAGCATCGCGACGCCCGCGATGAGCGCGAGGCAGAGGATCGCGACGCCCGCGCCGGCGACGGGCGCCCACTCGAGCGCGACGTCGACATCGGCGATCTCGGGCAGGCCCTCGGGCGCGTAGAGCGGCGCGAACGCGATCGTGCCGGCGCCGGCCGCGAGCGCCGCGAGGCTGATGACGATCCAGCCGAGCACGGTCGCGAGGGCGAGGTGCGCGATCGCGCGCCACATGGCGCCGTCGATGAACTGCAGCCAGAGCGTGTGCAGGAAGCCCACGAAGCCCGGCTTCGGCGAGCGCCGCGCCCGCAGCATCGGCATGCCGAACCCGTACAGCCCCTCGACGCGCGCCGTCTCGAGGAACGCCGCGCCGTAGAGCACGTAGACGAAGGCGAGTAGGAGGAGCGCGCCGATCCCGAGGAAGACGAGGCCGCCGATCCCGAATCCGACGAGCGCGCCGAGCAGGATGAAGACAGCCACGCCGTACACGCTGAGGAAGGCGAGGTGGGCGACGGCGCCGAGCAGCCTCAGGGGCGTGTTCACGCGAGGCGGCGCCGTGGGAAGCGGCGCGGTGGTCGATGTCATGCCCTCTACGCTACGGAGCAGTCGTCGCCGCCACAGCGGGGCGGACCGCCCGTTCAGCCGGGGGATATCCCCCGTGCCGCGAGGAGCGCGAGGTCGGCGCGTTCGAGGAGCGCGTCGGCCGTGTCGCCCGCGCGCAGCATCGCGACGCCCCAGCTCCACGGTTCGGCGGCGCCCCGCCGCAGGAGCGCGAGGATCCGGTGCGCGTCCTGCTCGTCGGCGGCCGGCAGCACGATGACGAACTCGTCGCCGCCGACGCGCGCGATGACGTCGCCGCGGCGGAGGCGCATGCGCCACGCGCTCACGGCGCCGCGCAGGGCATCGTCGCCGCGCAGGTGACCGTGGCGGTCGTTGATCGCCTTGAAGCCGTCGAAGTCGATCGCGGCGACTGCGAGCTGCTGGCCCCGGCGTCGCGCCCGTCGGATGCGGAGGCCGAGCTCGGCCTCGAGCCCGCGGCGGTTCACGGCGCCCGTGAGGTCGTCGGTGTTCGCGGCGCGCGCGAGGCCGTCGCGGGCCAGGAGGATCGATTCGAGCAGGATCCAGCCCGTGCTGAAGGCGACGACGGCGGGCAGGAGGCCGATGTCGTCGGTCAGCGCGTAGGCCGCGCCCTCGGCGCCCGCGAACACGACGGCGACCGCGGCCGCCGCGAGCCGGGCGGCGCGGCGGGACGCGAACGTGCCGAGGACGCTCGTCGTGAGCGGGATGAGGAACAGCAGCTGCACGAGCAGCTCGACACGCGGCGCCACGGCGGCGTGGCCGAGGTTCGCGCACATGACGAACAGCACCCACCCGATGGCGGCCCACGACGGCAGCGGGCGGCGGCGCACCGCGATCGTGACGGCGACCGTGATCGCGAGCGCGGCGTTGACGGTCGAGATCGCGGCGCCCGCGGCGCTGACGGCGGTCGCGAGGGAGACGAGCGCGCTGACGGCGACGACGCCGGCCGCGACGATCCAGAGCGTCGTGAACGACGTGCGCTTCGTGAGCGGCCCCTGCGGCGGCGCGGCGGGGGCGGGCGGGAGCGCCGCGGTGCCGCCCGCGCGGCCGCGCTTGTCGCGGTACATCTCGACGTCGGCCGCGCGCACGGCGTCGGCGAGGGATCCGCTGCCGAGCTCGGTCACGCCGATCGAGGCCGCGTGCGGCGACGCACGCCGCACGGCGTCGACGACCTCGAGCGCCTCGTCGCCGTCGCCCGCGCGGAACGCGAAGACGAACTCGTCGCCGCCCCAGCGCGCGACGATGCCGCGGCTCGCGAGGGCGCGCGTCCACGCCGCCGCGTTGCCGCGCAGCATCGCGTCTCCCGCCGCGTGCCCGTGGGCGTCGTTCACGCGCTTCAGCCCGTCGAGGTCGACCGTCGCGATCCAGACGCGGCCGCCGCCCTCACGGCGCATGCGCGCGACGTGGAACTCGAGCCCGCGGCGGTTCCAGGCGCCCGTGAGCGGATCCACGCGCGTCGCGCGCCGCATCTCGACCGCGATCGCGACCGACAGCTCGAGGACGATGACGCACGACAGGAACCCGAACGCGACGAGCCAGGGGTACTCGGCGGCCACGCGCCACACGAGCGGATTCGCGGCGAGCGCGGCCACGTGCGCCGCGAGGATGACCCCGAATGCGCCGCGGGCCGCGCGCGGCCGCAGCGTCCAGCCGAGGTACGCCGCAGCGGCGGGCGCGAGGAGGAGGGGCGTGAGCAGCTGCGGCAGCGAGGCAGCTCCCGCCACGACGCCCGAGACGCCGAGCGACGTCGCGAGGATGAGGGTCGCGCCTGCCCGCACCGGGAAGCGGCGCCCCGCGGCGACGGCCCCCGACGCAAGTGCGAGGCCGCTCGCGATCCAGATCCAGCAGGCGATGCGGACGAGCGGGCCGCCCTCGGGGAAGGCCGCGAGACATGCGATGCCGACGGCTGATGCGTAGGCGCCGCTCAGCGCCGAGGTGAGCGACGCCGTCGCGGATCCGCCGCGGGCGAGCGCCGCGAGCCCGCCCCACCTCGCATCGCCTCGCCGCACCGTCGTCACGGGGCGACCCGCTTCGGCGCGCTGCCGAGGCCCGCGAGTATTCTGGCCCCGATGAGCGAAGACGCGGGCGCGCCGGATTCCGGGGGCGCGCCGAGGATCCCCGAGCACACGGTCGTGTTCCAGCCGATCGTCGACCTCGCGACCGGCGCAGTGCGCGGTCGCGAGGCGCTCGCGCGCTTCGCCGACGGCCGGACGCCGCTCGAGCATCTCGCCGCGGCGCGAGCGCGAGGCATGCGCACGCGCCTCGAGCTCGCCCTCGCGCGCACGGCGGTCACGGCCGCCCGCGCCCTGCCCGCCCACGAGAAGGTGTCGGTCAACGCCTCGGCCGCGACGCTCGCGTCGCCCGAGCTCGAGGAGCTGTTCGACGACTCGCGCACGTGGGGCGTCGAGCTGGCCGAGACGTCGGACCTGCCCGTCGCCTTCTCGCTCGCCGACCGCTGCCGCGCGCTCGGCGTCGAGCTGCTGCTCGACGACGTGGGCGCCGGGCGCGCGTGCCGCGAGTGGGTGCAGAGCCTGCGGCCCGACGTCGTGAAGATCGACCGCGGCGTGCTGTGGCGGGCGAGCGACGGCGACGAGGAGGCCGCGGCCGAGTTCGACGGGTTCGTCGAGGCCGCGCGGAGGGTCGGCGCGCGCACGATCGTCGAGGGCGTCGAGCGGCGCGCGCAGGCGCGCTTCGCGCGCGAGCACGGCGCTGACTCGGGCCAGGGCTTCCTGTTCGGCGCGCCCGCTCCCCTCTGATCACGCATCCGCGTCGGGGTGGATGCTGCGCGTCTCTGACCGCCTGGACCTGCCGCGGTAGCGGATCCGCGGCGCCGGGAAGATCTTGAGCGCCGCGAGCGAGACGTACACGATCGTGTTGATCGCGACGAAGCCCGCGAGCACGGCGAACCCGTGGGTCTGGAGGATCTCGACGGGGAAGAGGATGCCCGCGGGCAGCACGCGGGTCATGCCGCCGCCCCCTGCTCGACGTGCGACCAGGTCGCGCGCCGCCCGAACGTCATGTCGACGACGCCCTTCAGGAACACGACGTCGATGAAGAGGTCGTAGACGAGCTCGGGGAGGACGAGCGCCGCGAGGATCCGCGCCTTCCAGCCGCCCCGCCACACCGTCACGACGCGCTCGACGACGAAGACCGCGCCGATCGCGATCCAGAACGTGAACCACACCCACTGGTCGATCGCGAGCAGGAAGATCGCGAACATCGCGAGGTAGGCGGCGAGCGCGATGACGGAGTAGCCGATGCCAATCTGCTGCGCCCAGTACCGCGCCGTCGTGTGGGTGACGCCGTAGGTCGAGAGGTTCTCGAGGGCGCCCCGCTGCCACCGCAGGCGCTGCTTCCACAGCAGCCGCCACGACGGCATGAGCTCGGTCGTGACGGTGCACTTGCGGGGCGAGACGATGAGACCACCGAGGCTCTTGATCGCGATCGTGATCTCGTTGTCCTCGGTCAGCGCGACCGTGTCGTACACCTCGCCGGGGTTGCCGGGCAGGAGGGATCCTCGCGCCCCGGCGACGGCACGCAGCGCGGCCGGGCGGAACACCGACGCCGTACCCGTGAGCACGAAGACCTTGCCGCGGCGCCGCTCGATCTCGCGCGCGTACCGCGTGTACTCGTTGCGCTGGAACTGCCGGAGCAGCCCTCCCCCGCTCTCGCCGTGGAACAACCCGCCGACGGCCATGAGCGCGCGATCGTCGGTCATGCGGCGCCGGGCGGTCACGAGGAAGTCGCGGCCCGACAGCTGGGTGTCGGCGTCCATGACGAGGATCGCGTCGTTGTCGCCCTGGCCGGGCAGGATCCGCTCGAGCGCCTGGTTGAGCGCGCCCGCCTTGCGGCCCTCGTTGCCGACCGTCTCGATGACGTCGACGCCCGCCGCGCGCGCGATGTCTACCGTGCGGTCGGTGCAGTTGTCGGCCACCACGACGATGCGATCGGGCGGCGTCGACTGTTCAGCGAGCGACGCGAGCGTCGCGCCGATCTGGGCCTCCTCGTTGTGGGCCGGGATCAGCGCCGTGATCGTCACCTCGCCCGCGTACCGCCCGCGCGTCGCTGCCATGACCCGCCGCGGCGCGAGCGGGCGCTCCTCGCGATCCGGATCCGTGCGCCGCGACCGCGTGAGGGTGCGCTGCTCGTGCAGCGAGACGCCCGCGCCCGCGGCGAGCGCGATGAGGATCGCGGTCGCGACGAGCCACAGCGCCGGCGCGTGCGGATCGTAGACGACGTCGAGGCCGAGGACCTCGGCCTCCCGCGGGCGCCAGAAAGGCCGCGGGCTCGTCGCGGTCACGAGGATGACCAGCGCGGCCGCGGCAAGCGCCGTCACCGAGATGACGGCGATTCCTGCGAATCGTCGCATGTGATCGGACTCCCCCCGAAGTCTTTGACACAACAATATGCCGCGAGGGCTCGGGAACCGCTGAGCCGCGGGATCCGCGCGCGTTTCGTTATCAAGCGCAACAGGACGTCACGCCCGCACGCGAGCGCGCACCACCAGCTAGTTTTTCTCGACGTGGGCCGACAACGGCGCCACGCGACCGAGAGACCAGGAGCAGCCATGACCGACGACAACGAACTGACGCGGCGCCTCGACGAGGGCACCGTCATCTGCGCCGAGGGATTCCTCTTCGAGCTGGAGCGGCGCGGCTACCTCACGGCGGGCGAGTTCGTGCCCGAAGTCGCGCTCGAGAACCCTGAGGCCCTGCGCACGCTGCACATCGACTTCCAGCGCGCGGGCTCCGACGTCGTCGAGGCCTTCACGTACAACGGCCACCGCGAGAAGATGCGCGTGATCGGCAAG
>JAJUIM010000261.1 GCA_029267645.1 Microbacterium sp. | reverse complement strand
CTGACCGCCCCGCTCAGCCCTCCGCGCGATAATCGGCCGGGGCGCCGCCCGCTCAGGCGCCCCGGCCCCAGCGACGAAGGAGCATCATGACGCAGGCCACCAGCACGCAGATCCAGCTCGCCCGTCGCCCCGAGGGGTGGCCGACGCACGACGACTTCCGCACCGTCCAGGTCGCCTACGACGACCCCGCGCCCGGCCAGGTGCGCGTCGAGAACGCCTTCGTGTCGGTGGATCCCTACATGCGCGGGCGCATGAACGACGTGCGCAGCTACGTGCCGCCGTACGCGCTCGGCGAGACGATCACGGGCGGGGCGATCGGCCGCGTCGTGGCCTCGGCGTCCGACGACCTGCCGGTCGGTACTGCGGTGCTGCACCAGCACGGCTGGTCGGACGTCGTGCAGGACGACGCCGCGACGTTCCGCGCCGTGCCCGAGGTGCCGGGCGCGCCGCTCTCGCTGCGCCTGCACATCCTCGGCATGACGGGGATGACGGCCTACGTCGGCCTCACCGAGATCGCGCGGCTTGCCGAGGGCGAGACGGTCTTCGTCTCGGGCGCTGCGGGCGCCGTCGGCACGGCCGTGGGCCAGATCGCGAAGCTGCTCGGTGCGTCGCGCGTGATCGGATCCGCCGGCTCGCCCGAGAAGGTCGCGCTCCTCACCGAGAAGTACGGCTACGACGCCGCCTTCAACTACAAGGACGGCCCCGTGCGCGAGCAGCTCGCGCGCCACGCGCCGGACGGCGTGGACGTCTTCTTCGACAACGTCGGCGGCGACCACCTCGAGGCAGCGCTCGACGCCATGAACGACGGCGGCAGGCTCGCGCTCTGCGGCGCGATCGCGGGCTACAACGAGACCGACCGCGTGCCGGGCCCCGACAACATGGCGAACATCATCACGCGCGGCCTCACGCTGCGCGGCTTCACGCTCGGCTCGTTCCTGCACCTCTCGCCCGAGTTCCAGGAGCGCATGTCGGCGTGGTTCGCCGAGGGCCGCATCGCCTACGACGAGACGATCGTCGACGGCATCGAGCACACGGTCGACGCCTTCCTGTCGATGATGCGCGGCGGCAACACGGGCAAGATGCTCGTGCGCGTCTGACGGCCCCGCGCGGTGCCCCGCGCTGTGGTGGGATGGATCCATGGTCCTCGGCTTCGTCCTCGCGCTCGCCGGCTGCGTCGCGCTCGTGCTCGCGGCGCTCACGCTCGTGCGCGAGAACCGGGGTGTGCGGATCCCGTACATCGGCCGCCCCGTGACCGACACGCAGCGCGCCAAGACGCAGCGCATCGCGGGCTTCGCCCTGCTCGTCGTGGGCGGCGGCGTCATGACGTTCGTGAACCCGTTCAACGCGGCGGGCTTCGTGCTCATCATGCTCGTGCCGGCGCTGCTGATCCTGCTGCGCCACAACGCCCGCACTCCTCCCGCGGCCTGAGGCGGAATCCGTCGCGCGGGGGAGGCGCGGCGCGGGGCGCCCGCGGGAGCCTTGAGGGCATGAACGCCGCATCGCTGTACTCGCCGCACGATGTCCGCCCCGGCATCCCGCCCGCGCGCGTGCCGTGGGGCGCGGTCGCCGTCTTCCTCGCGCTCGCCGTCGCGCTCGGCTGGCTCGTGTGCCTGCCCCTGTGGTTCGGCGACGGGCTCGCGTCGCCGGCGTTCCAGCTGTTCGCGCTCGGCCTCATGGCGACGCCGACGATCGCGGCGCTCATCGTGACCTTCGCGACCGTGCCGCGGGGCGGCCGCGCCCGCTACCTCGGCCTCCTGCCGTTCCGCCCCATCGCGCGCAAGCTCTGGCTGTTCGTGCTCTGGCCCGTGCTGTTCCTCGCGATCGCGTTCGGTGCCCTGTTCCTCGCGTCGGCGCTCGGCTGGGTCGAGATCGATCCGGCGCAGACGCTCCTCACGCAGCAGCTCGCGAGCCTCGGCATCACCGACGTCGAGGTGTACGTCATCACGCAGTTCCTGCTGCTGCCCGTCATCGTGATCCAGGCCAGCGTGTCGGCGTTCGGCGAGGAGCTCGGCTGGCGCGGCTACCTCACGACCGCGCTGTCGCCCATGGGGTTCTGGCCCTCGGCGCTCGTGATCGGCGTCGTGTGGGGCCTGTGGCACGCGCCGATCATCCTGCTCGGTTACAACTTCGGCCGCACCGACGCCCTCGGGGTCGTGTGGATGTGCATCTTCACGCTGTTCGTCGGCGTGCTGCTGCAGTGGAGCCGCTACTTCACGCGCAGCGTGTGGCCCGCCGCGGTCGGCCACGGCGCGCTCAACGCGACGGCCACCTACCCGATGCTCTGGGTGTCGGCCGAGACCGATCCGCTCTTCGGAACGAGCCTCGGCATCCCGGGCTGGATCCTCATGGCCGTCGTGATCGCGCTGCTGTTCGTCTGCCGCGGCTTCCGGCCCGAGCGCGACTGGGCGCCGCGGCCCGATCCGCGCGGGGCGTGAGCCGTCACACCGCCTCGTGCGGGATCGCGGCGTAGGCGTCGCGCAGCCGGTCGAACGCGGGGTGGTCGGTCGGCCACGTCGCGTCGTCGATCGCCGCGATGGGGCGGATCCCCGCGCCCGAGCTCGTCGCGAAGGCCGCGTCCAGCCCTGCGAGGTCGCCGGGCGAGACGGGCAGCGACGACCCGCCGACCGCGTCCGCGAGCAGCGCCCGCGTCACGCCCGGCAGCGCGTCGCCGTCGGCCCACACGATGTCGTCGCCGCGCACGAAGCCCACGTTCCACGTCGGGCCCTCCGAGAAGCGCCCGCGCTCGTCGAGGAAGAGGGCGTCGTCGGCGCCCGCGCGCTGCGCGAGCCGCCGCTGATACAGGGCGCCGAACAGGCCCGTGTGCTTGATCTCGGGGGTCTGCCGGCCGAAGCGCACGGTGCGCACGCGCAGGGGCGCGGGGGCGGATCCGGGCGCGGGCCGTGGCGAGACGAGGATGCGCGGCGCGGCGTCGGCGCCCGGCCGCTCGAGTGTGAGAGCGGGATCGAACAGCGTCACCCGCACGACCACGGGGACGGGCTCGTCCGCGATCGCCTCGCGGATCCGAGCCCGCACGAGGCCCTCGTCGAGTTCGACGTCGAACAGCGCGCGGCAGTCGGCGACGAGCCGGTCGAGGTGGCGCGACAAGCCGCGCACGCCGCCGGATTCGACCAGCACGGTCGTGAAGTGGCCGAGGCCCGCGAACGCGAGCGCCCGGAGGTCCGCGGGGTCGGGCACAGCGCCGTCGAT
>JAJUIM010000247.1 GCA_029267645.1 Microbacterium sp. | reverse complement strand
GGAGAGCCCCCGAAAACCTGCCGACCCGCCCTACCGCCGGGCGGCGCAGTACTTCGCGATGAGGCCGACGAAGCGGTCGATGTCGGCGGCCTCGGTGTCCCATGAGGTCAGCCAGCGCACCTCGCCCGTCGCGGCGTTCCAGTCGTAGAACGGCACCGTCTCGCGCAGCACGTCGGCGACGCCCGGCGGCAGGGTCGCGAACACGCCGTTCGCCTGCGTCTCCTGCGTGAACGCGACGCCCGTGAGGGATCCGTCGTCCATGCGATCCTGGATCCCCTTCCGCAGCCGCGCGGCCATCGCGTTCGCCTGCGCGCCGGCGCGGATCCACAGGTCGTCCGTCACGAGCGCGAGCAGCTGCGCCGAGACGAATCGCATCTTGCTCGCCAGCTGCATCGTGTTCTTCCGCAGGAACTCGATGCCCGTCACGGCCTCGGGGTTCAGCACGACGACGGCCTCGGCCCCCATCGCGCCGATCTTCGTGCCGCCGAAGCTCAGCACGTCCACGCCGGCGTCTGTCGTGAACTCCCGCACGGGCACACCGAGGGCGGCGGTCGCGTTGGCGATCCTCGCCCCGTCCATGTGCACGGCGAGGCCGAGCGCGTGCGCGGCGTTGGCGATCTCGCGGATCTCGGAGGTCGTGTACAGCGTGCCGAGCTCGGTCGACTGCGTGATCGACACGGCCTGCGGAACGATCGTGTGCACGCCCCGGGATCCGGCGTGCGCGCGGATCATGTCGGGCGTCAGCTTCGCATCGGGGCTCGCGACGGGGAGGATCTTGAACCCGCCCACCTTCTCGGGCGCGCCGCCCTCGTCGGTGTTGACGTGCGCGATGGCGGGGGCGATGACGCCGCCCCAGCGCGTGAGCAGGCTCTGCAGCCCGACGACGTTCGCGCCCGTGCCGTTGAACACGGGGAACACCTCGGCCTGCGCACCGAACAGCTCGGCGAACCGCTCGCGCAACGCGGCGGTGTACGGATCCTCGCCGTACGCCCCCACGTGCCCGCCGTTGGCCGCGGCGACGGCGGCGATGACCTCGGGGTGCGCTCCGGCGTAGTTGTCCGACGCGAACCCGCGCCGCTCCGTGTCGTGCAGGTGCTCCATGCCCCCAGGCTATGCGCCACCCCGCGGACACAACGACGTCAATCCGTGCGCAGGCGCCGACAAGGAACCGGTTTCAGCACAAGTCCACCCAAAATTGGCGTCGTCGTGTCCGGCCAGCAGGAGCACCCCCTACCGCACCATCCGCAGATCCTCCAGCACCACAACCCCGCGGTCGTCGCGCTTGACGTCGCCGTCGGCCCGGAAGCCCTGCTTCTCGTAGAACCGGATGGCGCGGGCGTTGCCGCGCAGCACGTACAGATACGCCGGATCCGCGCCGATCGCGGCGTCGATGAGCGGCTGGGCGGCGCCGGATCCGTGCCGTTCGGGCGCGAGGTACAGCGCCCACAGCTCGCGCTCGCGGGGCGCGTCGTCGTCACGCGCGGGCCCGGCCGACGCGAAGCCGATGACGGATCCGTCCTCGACCGCGACCCAGTTCGCGCCGCGGCCTCCGGACGAGAGGATCCGCTCCCACCTGGTCGTGCGCGCCGCGACGTCGAGCCCGTCGAGCACGTCCTGCGGCATGAGTCCGCGATACGCGTGGCGCCACGTGCGCACGTGCACGTCGGCCATGCCGGCGGCGTCGGAGACCTGGGCGGGGCGGACCTCGAGCGTCATGCCCACATGATGCCACCTGGCGCTCGGTAGCCTGGGGGCATGACGGATCCGCGTTCACAGTCCACGTATCAGGTGCGCCTCGCATGGGGCCAGCAGGGCCTCGAGCGGCTCGCCCCCGCGGGCATCGTCGTGATCGTCGACGTGCTCGGATCCTCCGACGAGCTCGCGGCGGCCGCCGCGGCCCTCGAGAACGGCCCGACGGTGTTCCAGGGCACGCTGCGCAACGCGACGGCGACGGCGAAGGCGATCTACGACGAGCAGCAGGCCCGCGGCGGCCGCACGGCGATCTCGCTCGTGCTGGCGGGCGACGACGGCGCCTTCGCGGTCGAGGACTACCTGGCCGCCGGCGCGATCGGCGACGCGCTGTCGGCACTCGGCCTCGACCACTCCGCACCCGACGTCGCGGTCGCGACGGAGGGCTTCCGCCCGCTCACGCGCGCCCTCAAGCACCTGCTGTCGGCGAGCGCCGCGGGGCTCGCCCTCGCCGAGGAGGGGCGCCGCGACGTCGTGCGCGCGGCCGCCGAACTCGACGCCGAGGATCACCCGACGCGAGTCGTGACCGCCGAAGAGGACTGACCCCAAGACGCGCTGAGGCCCCGCCGGGATTCCCAGCGGGGCCTCAGCGCGTCGCGCTACTTCTGTGCGTGCGTGCGCACGCTCTGCGACAGCGGCGAGGGGCCGTCGCCGTCGGCCGGCAGCTCGGGCAGGTCGGATCCCGACATCTGCTCCTCGTACTCGTCGACGGGGTCGGCGGGGCCGTGGCCGTCGTCGACCATCGACTTCTCGTCGAACGGCACCTCGCCAGACAGGACGGAGAGGGCGCGCTCGCGGTCGAACTCCTTCGTCCACGTGCCGATGACGATCGAGGCGACCGCGTTGCCCGTGAAGTTCGTGAGGGCGCGCGCCTCGGACATGAACCGGTCGATGCCCGTGATCATGCCGACGCCGTCGACCATGTCGGGGCGGTAGGTCTGCAGGCCGCCCGCGAGGGTCGCGAGGCCGGCGCCCGAGACGCCAGCCGCGCCCTTCGACGCGATGATCATGAAGACGAGCAGGCCGATCTGCTCGGGGATCGTGAGCGGCGTGCCCATCGCGGTCGCGATGAACAGCGACGCCATCGTCAGGTAGATCGCCGTGCCGTCGAGGTTGAACGAGTAGCCGGTCGGGATCGTGATGCCCGCGACGGGCTTCGAGACGCCGACGTGCTCCATCTTGGCGATGAGGCGCGGCAGCGCCGACTCGCTCGACGAGGTCGAGACGATGAGCAGGTACTCGCGGGCGAGGTACTTCATGAGCGAGAAGATGTTCACGCGCGCCACGAACCACAGCACGGCGGCGAGCACGACGCCGATGAACACGATGCACGTGAGGTAGAAGGCGACCATGAGCACGGCGAGCGCTCCGACGGCCTCCCAGCCGGTCTCGCCCACGACACCGGCGATCGCGCCGAACGCACCGATGGGGGCGATCCACAGCACCATGGTGAGCACGCGGAACACGACGGCCTGGATGTGGCGGATGCCCTCGAGGATGGGCTCGCCGCGCGAGCCCATCTGCTGGATCGCGAAGCCGACGAGCAGCGCGACGAACAGCACCTGCAGGACCGACTCGCCCGTGAGCGGCGACAGCAGCGTCGTCGGGATGATGCTGAGCAGGAAGTT
>JAJUIM010000450.1 GCA_029267645.1 Microbacterium sp. | reverse complement strand
CGCATCGTCCAGGTCGGCGCAGGAGGCATGGGCCGCGCGTGGCTCCGCACGATCGACGCGAGCCCCGAGGTCGAGCTCGTCGGTCTCGTCGACCTCGACGTCGACACTGCGCGGCGGGCGCTCTCCGAAGAGCGGATCCCCGGTGGAGTCGCGATCGGCACGAGCGTGTCGGAGGTCGCCGCGGCGACGGCGGCCGACGCGGTCGTCAACGTCACGGTCCCCGCCGCCCATCTGCCGGTCAATCTCGAGGCGTTCGCCGCCGGGCTCCCGGTGCTCTGCGAGAAGCCGGCGGCGCCCACGATCCGCGACGCCTATCGGCAGGCGGCGGCCGCGAGGGCGTCGGACCAGCTGCTGATGATCAGTCAGTCGCGCCGCTACTTCGCCGCCCTCGACGCCGTGCGCGCGCAGCTGTCGTCCGTCGGCGCCGTCTCGTCGGTCTCCACGAGATTCTTCCGCGAGGCGCATTTCCCGGGCTTCCGGCAGGAGATGGAGCACCCGCTGCTGATCGACATGGCCATCCACCAATTCGACGCGGCGCGGTCGATCATCGGGGCGGCGCCCGTGTCGGTGTACTGCGAAGAGCACAACAGGAGCGGAAGCTGGTATCGCGGCGCCGCCGACGCGCACGCGATCTTCGCGTTCGAGGGCGGCGCGCGGTACGTGTTCACGGGCAGCTGGGTCGCCGTCGGCGAGCAGACCGCATGGAACGGCGAATGGCGCGTCGACGGCGAGCGGGGATCGATCCGCTGGGACGGCGCCGCCGACGTCCGCTTCACGAGCGCAGACACGCAGGACGTGAGCGAGGCCCTGGCCGTCGCCGACGGCGCCCCGGAGGAGATCGCCGGTTCGCTGCGCGAGTTCGTCGCGAGCCTTCGCACGGGCGAGCGCCCGTCGAACATCGCGGAGGAGAACATCCTGAGCCTCGGCATGGTGTTCGCGGCCACGCGGTCTGCCGAGACGGGTGAGCGCGTCGACATCGGGGACTTCCTGGAGCGCGCCCGCGAAGAGGCGATCGCCGCTGAACGCGACGACGCGATCCGTGCCGAACTGCAGCGGCTGTGAGTCGGGGCGCGGCGACCGTGCGGCCGCCGCGCCCGATCCTCACCCCTCGGCGCTCACCCGCGCCGCGAGGGCGGCGGCGTCGTCGCCCGTGTGGGCGCCGTCGGCGATCACGAAGCGGTGCGTGAGCGAGAGCTCGTCGCCGGGGGCGAGCGTCACGGTCTCCGAGAAGGTGGGGGAGGGCGCGAGCACCGCGATGGGCTGCGATCGCACGAACCAGCGGATCGCGGGCGCGCCCGTCGACGCGCCGGCGAACGCGAGGATCGTGGCCGATCCGTCGACCTCGTCGAGCGGGCCCGAGAACGCGAGCCACGGCGCCGTCGCGCCCATGAGCTCGTCGACGTCGGCGTCCGCGCGGGTGACGGTGCCGTCGCCTGACGGGACGGTCACGGATCCGCCCTGGAACGACCGCGCGAGGCGCAGGAACATCCCCGAGTAGCCGGCGTTCTCCCGCCCGTTCGTCGTGGGGCTGCCGAGTACGAGCTCGCGGTCCGCGATCGACGTGAGCGTCGTCGCGACGTCGAGGGTCCACACCCCGTCCTGCCCGCCCCGGAAGCGCTGCGTGCGGCGCTCGGACAGCCACGGCTCGCCCGCCTGCGTGATCCACGTGAGCTCCTCG
>JAJUIM010000053.1 GCA_029267645.1 Microbacterium sp. | reverse complement strand
GCGAGCAGCTGGTTCGTCGTGCCGAACAGCGGCCAGATCGTGAGGCCGCCCGATCCGTCGACGCCCTGGCTGAACACGAGCGCCATGCAGACGACGAGCACGACGATCGTGCCGACCACGTTGTTCATACGGAAGCCGACGACCTCGGATGCCTCCTGGAAGACGAAGCGCAGGAGGCGCACACCCGTGTCCATCGTGGTGGCCGCGAACAGCACGGCCATCGTGGCGAGCACGGTCGCCGAGAGCGACTGCGGCAGGCCGAGGCCCATCTCGATGATGTTGCCGCCGCCCTCGACGAAGGCGTTGACGCCGCCCTGGTTGAATGCGCTGTAGATCTCCTCCCAGCGCGCGATCGACTGGATGCCCGCCGTCGTCGCGATGATCGAGCCGAGCGCCAGCATGCCTTCGCCGACGGCGCCGAAGTAGCCGACGAATCGCGCGTCGGGTTCCTTGTCGAGCTGCTTCGAGGTCGTGCCGCTCGCGACCGCGCCGTGGAAGCCGCTGATGGCGCCGCACGCGACCGTGACGAACAGCAGCGGCCAGATCGACGGGGTGCCCTCGGGGACTGCCGTATTCACGGCGGGCGCGACGAAGTCGTTGCCGAAGAACAGACCGGCGACGATCGTGCCGACGAAGAGGATCGCGAGGCCGATGAACAGCTGCACGCCGTTGATGTAGTCGCGCGGCTGCAGGAGCAGCCAGACCGGCAGCAGCGACGCGATGCCCGCGTAGAGGAACAGGGCGACGATCCAGAACGTCGCGGGGCTCATCCCGAGGATTGGATCGGAAAGCACCACCGGGAACTGGTCGCCGAGCCAGATCAGGGCGTACAGCGCGACGACCCCCACGACCGTGACGGCCGTGAGGTTCCACCGCAGCTTGTAGACGGCCAGGCCGATGAGCACCGCGACGGGAATCGCGCCCCACGACGGGATGACCGCGGACGGGTTCGCGAGGAGCAGGTCCTTGATCACGACGGCGAACGCCGCGATCACCATGAGGAGCAGCAGCCCGATCACGACGAGGAAGACATACGATCCGCGCTTGCCGATGTAGCGCGCCGCAAGTGCACCGATCGAGCGGCCCTTGTTCCGCTCCGACGCCCAGAGTGCGCCGAGATCGTGCATGCCCGCGAAGAACACGGTGCCGATCGTGACCCAGAGGAAGGCGGGGAGCCAGCCCCAGATGACTGCGACGGCGGGGCCCACGATCGGTGCGGCGCCCGCCACCGACGTGAAGTGGTGGCCCCACAGCACGAACTTGTTCGTCGGCACGTGATCGACGCCGTCGTTCTTCTCGTGCGCGGGCGTGCGGAACGCGGGGTCGAGCTTCAGAACTCGACTCCCGAGGTACTTGGAGTAGACGAGATAGCCGGCCGCGAAGATCGCGAGCCCGATGAGGAGCAGCAGGACGGAACCCATGAGGTGCCCTTCCGTCGACGTTGACAGGGACATCTGCCGCGACGTTCACGGCGTACTCATAAGATACCGGCTGTCCCGTCCCGTGTCGCCCTTGTGTACTATCTGGTACGTTACCCGGCATGAACACGTCAGTGGCGACGGTGTGCCTGTCGGGTGGACTCGTCGAGAAGATCCATGCCTGCGCGGAGGCCGGATTCGACGGCGTCGAGATCATGGACGCCGATCTTGTCGCCGCCCCCGAGTCGCCGGAGGAGATCCGGGCGCTCTGCGACCGGCTCGGCCTGCGGATCGACCTGTTCCAGCCGTTTCGAGACGCCGAGGGCGTCGACGACGCGACGTTCGCCGACACGCTGCGGCGCGCGGGCGCCAAGTTCGACGTCATGGAGCGGCTCGGCGCCGACCACATGCTCGTGTGCAGCAACGTCGCGACCGCGACGACCGGCGATGAGGACGTGACGGCCGGGCAGCTGGCGGCACTCGCCGACCTCGCCGCGGAACGCGGGATCCGCATCGCGTACGAGGCGCTCGCATGGGGCCGCTTCGTGGACGACTACCGCGTCGCCTGGCGCATCGTCGAGAAGGCCGACAGGCCGAACCTCGGCCTGTGCCTCGACAGCTTCCACATCCTGAGCCGCGGGCACGATCCGTCGGCCATCGAGGAGATCCCCGGCGAGCAGATCTTCTTCCTGCAGCTGGCCGATGCGCCGGCCCTCGACATGGACGTCCTGCAGTGGAGCCGGCATCACCGGCTGTTCCCGGGGGAGGGCGACTTCGACCTCACGGGATTCCTCGGCCACGTGCTGCGCGCGGGCTATCGCGGGCCGCTCTCGCTCGAGGTGTTCAACGACACGTTCCGGCAGACCGACGTCGTGCGCACGGCGGCCCACGCGCGGCGCTCGCTCACGTGGCTCGCGGATCGCACGGCGACCGAGAACGGCTGGAGCGGGGCGCGCATCCGCGAGGCGCAGCACGTCACGGGCATCGACTTCGTCGAGGTGGCGGGCGCCGACCTGCGCGACGTCGACGAGGTGCTCGGACAGCTGGGATTCGCCTTCCGCGGGCGGCACCGGTCGAAGCCCGTGCGCCTGTGGACCGCGGGCGAGACGCGCATCGTGCTCGACGAACAGGATCGTGCGGAGCGCCCGCGCCTCTCGGGGATCGGTCTCACGGTCGGCGACGCGCGGGCGGCGTCGGAGCGCGCCGCCCAGCTGGGGGCGCCGGCGGCGTACCGGCGCACGTATCGCGGGGAGGTCGAGCTGCGAGCCGTGTCGGCGCCCGACGGCACGGGAATCTACTGGAACGATCGCGACCCGGAGGGGTCGTGGATCCGGGAGTTCGACGGCGGCGACGCGCACGCGGGCTTCACCTCGCGGGTCGACCACGTGAACCTCTCGTACGCGTGGCAGGAGTTCGACGAGGCCGTGCTGTTCATGTCGAGCGTCGTCGGGCTCGGCGCCCGGCAGGCGGCCGAGGTGCCGGGCCCGCGCGGGCTCGTCCGCAGTCAGGTCATGCGCTCGTCCGACGGTGTCGTCCGCTTCCCCATGAACCTCGCGCCGCCGACTGCGCCGGTCCCGGATCGCCACGTCGCGATCCGCGTGGATGACGCCGTGGCGGTGGCGAGGCGGGCGCGGGAGCGGGGGCTGCGGTTCCTGCCGATCCCCGACAACGCCTACGACGACCTTCGCGCGCGGTTCGCGCTCGACGCGCCCTTCCTCGACACGCTGCGCGAGCTCGGGCTGCTGTACGACCGCGATGCCGACGGCGAGTTCATCCACTTCTACACGCCGACGATCGGCGGGCTCTTCATCGAGGTCGTCGAGCGGCGCGGCGCATACGACGGCTACGGCGCGCCGGGCGCGCCGGTACGCTTGCAGGCACAGCGCCAGCTGGCGCGCACCAGGCAGCGATGGACGGAAGGCGCGGCATGAATCGGCGGATCCTCGTGGTGAACGGCCCGAATCTCAATCTGCTCGGCACGCGGGCGCCCGAGATGTACGGATCCGAGACACTCGCCGACGCCGAGCGGATCGCCGCAGAGGCGGCGCGGGAGGTCGGCTTCGACGTACGCTTCGTGCAGTCGAACTCCGAGGGCGCGCTCGTCGACGCCATTCACGAGGCCCGTCACGATTGCGACGCGGTCGTCATCAACGCGGGCGCGTACACGCACACGTCGGTCGCGATCCGCGACGCGCTCGAGGCAGTCTCGCTGCCCTTCGCCGAGGTGCACATCACGAACGTCTACGCGCGAGAGCCGTTCCGCCACCACTCGTACCTGAGCGATGTCGCGTCGTGCGTGATCGCCGGCGCGGGCATCCGCGGCTACGACTTCGCGGTGCGACGGCTCGCCGAGGTGCTCGCGGCGTAATACGCGCGGATCCGGGCGCCGACGTGCTTGCGCCCTGAATGTACTATCCGGTACGTTCGCTCCAACACCCGACCAGAACGGACAAGGACGTCCCATGTCTGACACGCAACGAACGGAGCGACCGCGCGGCTGGCGCGCGGTCGTCCGGATCCTCACGGGCATCGAGCTCGCGATCGCGGGCACGTGCCTCGTCGTGATCCTCGCCCTCGTGTTCTTCCAGGCCGTGCAGCGCTATCTGCCCATCGAGCAGGTCGCGTGGACGGGCGAGATCTCGCGCTTCTGCCTCGTGTGGCTGACCTTCTCGGCCGCGGGCGTGCTCATCACGACGCGCGGCCACATCGCACTCGAGCTGCTCGACGGCCTGCCGAGCCCCATGGCGGTCCGCATCGTGCAGACCGCGGCGCTCGTCATCGTCGCCGCCGTCGCCGCGCTGCTCGTGGTGGAGGCGATCGAGCTGATCGACTCGCAGGGGATCCTGAAGTCGTCCGTCCTGCGGATCCCGATGTCGTGGGTGTACGTCCCCGTGCTCGTCGGCGTGTGCTCGACGCTGCTTCGCTCGCTCGCGCTCGCCGCGCTCATCGCCGTGCGCGGCCCGATCCTCACCGAGGTCGACGACGACGAGGTGATCGCATGATGCTCGCACTGCTGGGCATCGCCATCGCGGTGCTGCTCGTCCTCCGCGTGCCCGTCGCCTTCGCCTTCCTCGGCCCGTCGCTGCTGTACATGTGGGTGAGCGGTCAGTCGGTCGGCAACGCGCTGCGCGAGGTCGTCAACGCGGCCGACAGCTTCCCCATGCTCGCGGTGCCGCTGTTCGTGCTGCTCGGCTCGCTCGCGAACCACGCGGGCATCGCCGATCGGCTCTTCCGCTTCGCGCTCGCCGTGCTCGCCCGCGTGCGAGGCTCGCTCGGCTACGTGTCGATCGGCACGAGCGTCGGGTTCAGCTGGATGAGCGGATCGGCCGTCGCCGACGCGGCCGCGCTCGGCAAGGTGCAGATCCCGCAGATGATCCGCGAGGGCTACGGCCGCCGGTTCGCGACGGGCATCTCGGCGGCGTCGTCGCTCATCGCACCCGTCATGCCGCCGTCGATCCCCGCGGTCATCTACGCGGGCCTCGCGGCGATCTCGACCGGAGCGCTCTTCGCCGCCTCCGTCGTGCCCGCGATCGCGATGGCGCTCGGGCTGGTCATCGCGGTGGCCGTGCTCGTCGCGCGCAACCCCCGGATCCGCCGCGGCGAGTTCGACCGCCGGGAGGTGCTCGCGTCGCTCAAGGGCGTGATCCTGCCGATGCTCACGCCCGTCATCATCCTGGGCGGGATCCTCGGCGGCATCTTCACGCCGACCGAGGCCGCGGCCGTCGCGGTCGTGTACATCCTGCTCGTCGGCGCCGTGCAGCGGTCACTCACGTGGAAGGGGCTCCTCGCGGCGATCCGCGAGTCGGCGCTCACGACCGCCGCCATCATGCTCATCGTCGCCTCGGCCTCGCTGCTCGGCTACATCCTGGCCCGCGAGCGGCTGCCGCAGCTCATGACCGAGGCGATGTTCGCGATCAGCGACAACCCCACCGTCTTCCTGCTGCTCGTCGTGCTGCTGTGCCTCGTGCTCGGCACCGTGATCGACGCGACCGCGATCCTCGTGCTCATCGTGCCGATCCTCGCGCCCATCGCCTCCGACTACGGCGTCGACCCGATCACGCTGGGCGTCGTCACGATCATCGCGCTCATGATCGGCTTGCTCACGCCGCCCGTCGGCACGGTGCTGTTCGTCACAGCGTCGGTGTCGCGCTCGCGCATCGGCGACGTCTTCCGCGGCACGCTGCCGTTCCTCGTGCCGTACCTCGTCGTGATCCTCGTGATCGTGCTCTTCCCGGGCGTGATCTCGTGGCTGCCGGGGGTGCTCGGACTATGACCACCCCTCGACGCCGGTCGGTCCTCGTCGCGCTCATCGGGCAGGGCGTGACGCCCTCGCTCACGCCGCCGATGCACGAGCGCGAGGGGGCGCGGCACGGCCTCAACTACGTGTACCGCACGGTCGACATCTCGCCCGACCGGGCCACGCAGGCCTGGCTGCGGGAGATGCTCGACGCGGCCCGCGCGTTCGGCTTCGACGGCCTCAACGTGACCCATCCGATCAAGCAGGCGATCGTCCCGCTCCTCGACGAGCTCTCGCCCGACGCCGAGCGCGTCGGCGCCGTCAACACGATTCGCTTCGCGGACGGGCGCGCCGTCGGCCACAACACCGACGTGACGGGCTTCGGATCCGCGTTCGACGCGGCGTTCGGTCGCACCGCGCACGACCGCGTCGTGGTCGTGGGCGCGGGCGGGGCGGGCAGCGCCGTCGCGGCCGCGCTCGAGCGGCGTCCGATCCGCGAACTCGTCGTCGTCGACGCGGACGAGGGCCGCGCGCGGCGCGTCGTCGACGGGCTCGACGTCCGCGGCGGATCCGCGCGGCCCGCAGCCGTCGCCGAGCTTCCCGAGCTGCTCGCGTCTGCGTCGGGCGTCGTCAACGCGACGCCGCTCGGCATGGCCGACCACCCGGGCGCGGCCTTCGACCCCGGTCTGCTGCCGCGCACATCCTGGGTCGCCGACATCGTCTATCGGCCCACGACGACGGCGCTGCTCGCGGCGGCCCGCACGCGCGGGCTCACCACCATGTCGGGCCTCGGCATGGCGATGGGGCAGGCGGCCGACGCCTTCGAAATCTTCACGGGGGAGCGCGCCGACCGCGCCGCCATGACCCGAGACCTGCAGGACCTGGTCGCCGCGGAGGCGACCGCCCCGGCGTGAGACCGGGACGACAGAGAGGAAACACCAACCATGAACGCACGAACCAAGCGAGCAGCGTGGGTCGCTCTGGTCGCGGCGCCGACGCTGGCGATCGCGGGCTGCAGCGGATCCGACGACGGCGGTGAGAGCGCCGGCGGCGCGACCGAGCTCACGCTCGCGACGAGCTACAACGAGGATCAGCCGCAGCACACGTGCGGCGCCGAGGTGATCAAGGAGCAGGTCGAGTCGGCCGATGTGGGGCTCACGGTCGAGATCTATCCGTCGAGTCAGCTGGGCGGCGACGCCGACCGCATCTCGGCGGTCGCCTCGGGCGACATCGACATCGACATCCAGGGCGCCTCGGCGCTCGGCGCCGTGTACGAGCCGATCTCGGTGCTCGACGCGGCTTACGCGTTCGACGACGCCGATCACCTGCAGCGGTTCATGGAGAGCGAGGAGGGGCAGCAAGTCGCGACCGACTTCGCCGACGCCTCCGGCGTGAACGTGCTCGGCGCCTGGTCGGCCGGCGCGAGGCAGTTCACGGCGAATGGCCCCATCGAGGACCCGTCCGACCTCGACGGCATGCGCCTGCGGTTCCCGGGGTCGCCGCAGTTCCTGCTCAATGCGCAGGCGCTGGGTGCGCAGGCGACCGAGGTCGCGTACGAGGAGCTCTACCTCGCGCTGCAGCAGGGCACCGTCGACGGCCAGGAGAACCCGATCACGAACATCGCCTCGCTCAACCTGCAGGAGGTGCAGAGCCACGTGAGTCTCACGAGTCACCAGCTCAACACGAACCTCGTCATCGTGAGCGACGTGTGGAACGACCTCGACGGCGACCAGCAGGAGGCGCTGCAGGCCGCGGTCGACCAGGCGGTCGGCGAGGTCACGCAGTGCGTCGCGGACGAGGAGGAGGCGACGATCCAGGAGTGGAAGGACTCGGGCGACTGGACCGTGGTCGAGGACGTCGACGTCGAGGCGTTCCAGGATGAGGCGATCTCGTGGTTCGAGGAGAACCTCGACGGCGATTCGCTCGCGGTGTTCGAGGCGATCCGCGGCACGGCGGAGTGACGCCGCTCGGATCCGTCGCCACCTATTCGGGGCGGGTGGCGCCGGATGACCTGGGCCCCACGCTGCTGCACGAGCACCTCTTCGTGCGGCAGCCCGAGGTCGACCGGGCGCTGCCGAGCCCCGAGTGGGATGAGGACGCGGCGGTCGCGGAGGCCGTGGAGCAGCTGAACGGGCTCCGCGACCGCGGCGTGCGGACGATCGTGGATCTCACCGTGCCGGGCCTCGGGCGTGACGCTCGGCTCGTCGCCCGGGTCGCGAGCGCCGCTCCCGTTCGGATCGTCGCCGCGACGGGGTGGTACGCGCACGGCGGGCTGCCGTCCTTCTTCCGGCTCAACGGGCCGGGATGCACGGTCGACGGCCCGGATCCGCTCATCGAGCTGTTTGTGCGCGACCTCACCGAGGGGATCGAGGGCACCGGGGTCCGCGCCGGCGCGATCAAGGTGCTCTCCGAGGCCGACGGGATCACCGCCGACCACCGCCGGGTGTTCGAGGCCGCGGCCGAGGCGCGCGGGGCGGCCGACGTGCCCGTCTTCACCCACGCGGACCCCACCACGCGCGGCGGTCTCGAGCAGCTCGACGTGCTCGGGCGGCTCGGCGTGCCGAACGATCGCGTCGTCGTCGGGCACGTGGGCGACTCGGGCGACGTGCCGTATCTGCGCGAACTCGCGGCACGCGGGGCCTTCCTCGGATTCGATCGGTTCGGCATGGCGCACTCGGCGTCGGACGACGCACGGGTGCGCACGCTGTTCGCGGTGCTCGACGCGGGCCTGCTGGATCGTGTCGTGCTGTCGCACGATGCCGCGATCCACAGCCGCATGACACCGCCGTCGTGGCGCCGCGCGCACACGCCCGACTGGCACCTGCACCACCTGCACGACGCGATCCTGCCGCGCCTGCGGCGCGAGGGCCTGGGCGAGGACGAGATCCGTGCGATGCTGGTGGACACGCCGCGGAGGGTCCTCGGCGGTCCGGCGCACGAGGGGGATCGATGAGCGACCAGCTGTCCGACGCGCCCAGGGCGCGCGATGCCGAACGCACGCGACGTGAGCTGCTCGACGTCGCGAGCGAGGTGTTCGCCGACGTCGGCTATTCGGGTGCGCGCGTCGACGAGATCGCCGCCCGCACGCGCACGACGAAGCGGATGATCTACTACTACTTCGGTGGCAAAGAGCAGCTGTACATCGCCGTCCTCGAGCGGGCCTACCGGGGCATCCGCGAGGCGGAGCGCCGCATCGACGTCGCGGGCCTCGCGCCCGTCGACGCGCTGAGGGCAATCGCCGAGGCGACGTACGACCACCACGTGCAGCACAGCGAGTTCATCCGCCTCGTGATGATCGAGAACATCCACAGGGGCGAGTTCCTGCGGCAGATCGACACGCTGCGCGAGCTCGGCCTGCCGGCCGTCGACACGCTCGAGGGCATCCTCGAGCGCGGCCGCGCGGACGGCTCGGTGCGCGGCGACATCGAGGCGTTCGACGTGCACATGCTCATCAGCTCGTACTGCGTCTTCCAGGTCGCGAACCAGCACACGTTCGGCCACCTGTTCGACCGCGACATCCTGGCCGAGCCCACGGCGTCGCGCGCCCGCGCCATGCTCGGCGATGTCGTCGCGACGTGGGCCACAGCCCGCTGAGCGCCCCTACTCCTTCGGCAGCTCGCCGCGGATGCCCTCGATCGGATCCGTGATGTCGGCGATCGTCGCGCCGTATGCCTCGAGGAGGGCGTCGGCGTCGACGAACAGCGCGTAGTCGTGCGCGCCCGCGCCCATCGACACGCGCTTGCCGACCATGCGTTCGTCGGCGAAGACGGGCCAGTCGGTCGTGGAT
>JAJUIM010000321.1 GCA_029267645.1 Microbacterium sp. | reverse complement strand
TCGAGGGATCCGAGCCGGATGGCCCGCCCCTCCTTCTTCGCGTCGATCTTGGTCTCGGGGGATGCGGCCATGACCTCCAGGATACCGGGGCCGCCCGAGCCGACCATGCGAATGTCAGACCACGCTGACAGGGTGGAGCCATGACCTCCGGCAGCCTGCACGACTCCGCACTCGTCGCCCTCCGACAGCTCGTGGGGCGCGACGACGCGACCTTCCACGACGGCCAGTTCGAGGCGATCGAGGCGCTCGTCGGATCCCGCAGCCGCGCGCTCGTCGTGCAGCGCACGGGCTGGGGCAAGTCGGCCGTCTACTTCGTCTCGACGAAGCTGCTGCGCGACGCCGGATCCGGGCCGACGCTCCTCGTATCGCCCCTCATCGCGCTCATGCGCGACCAGATCTCCGCGGCCGAGCGCGCGGGCGTGCGGGCGGTCGCCATCAACTCGACGAACCAGCACGAGTGGGACGACGTCCGCGGTCGCCTCGCGGCCGACGACGTCGACGTGCTGCTCGTCTCCCCCGAGCGCCTCAACAACCCGGTCTTCCGCGACGAGCAGCTGCCCGACCTCGTGGGCCGCATCGGCATGCTCGTCGTCGACGAGGCGCACTGCATCAGCGACTGGGGCCACGACTTCCGGCCCGACTACCGCCGGCTGCGCGATCTCATCGCGCAGATGCCACAGACCGTGCCCGTCCTCGCGACGACGGCGACCGCAAACTCGCGCGTCGTCGCCGACGTCGTCGAACAGCTCGGATCCGAGTCGGTGACGACGATCCGCGGGCCGCTCGCGCGCGACTCGCTGCGGCTGTCGGTCGTCGACCTGCCCGACTCGACCGATCAGCTCGCCTGGCTGCTCGACCACCTCGCAGACCTCCCCGGCTCCGGCATCATCTACACGCTCACCGTCTCAGCCGCGGTCGACACGGCGCGCGCCCTGCGCGAGCGCGGGCACGAGGTGCGGGCGTACACGGGGCAGAGCGACGCCGACGAGCGCACCGAGTCCGAGGGCCTCCTCAAGCGAAACGAGGTCAAGGCGCTCGTCGCGACGAGCGCGCTCGGCATGGGCTTCGACAAACCCGACCTCGGGTTCGTCGTGCACCTCGGCGCGCCGTCGTCGCCCGTCGCCTATTACCAGCAGGTCGGCCGCGCGGGCCGCGCGACCGAGTCGGCCGACGTCGTGCTGCTGCCCCGACCCGAGGATCCCGACATCTGGCACTACTTCGCGACGACCTCGATGCCCGACCAGGACCGGGCCGAGCGCGTGCTGCGCGCCCTCGGCGAGGCACCCGGCCCCATGTCGACCGCGGCCCTCGAGACGGTCGTCGACATCCGGCGCACACGCCTCGAGCTGCTGCTCAAGGTGCTCGACGTCGACGGCGCCGTGCGGCGCGAGCGCGGCGGCTGGACCGCCACGGGCGCGGCCTGGACGTACGACGCCGAGCGCTACGAGAAGATCGCGGCCGCGCGCCGCGCCGAACAGGCCGACATGCTCGAGTACGTGCGCACGAGCGAGTGCCGCATGCAGTTCCTGCAGCGCCGCCTCGACGACGACACGGCGCGCCCGTGCGGGCGCTGCGACAACTGCGCCGGATCCTGGCTCACGAGCGACGTCGACGGCGCCGCGAGACAGGCGGCGAGCGCGTCGGTCGACCGCGTCGGGGTCGAGATCGAGCCCCGACGGCAGTGGCCGACGGGCCTCGACCGCATGGGGGTCGACCTGCGCGGCCGGATCCCCGCCGCAGAGCAGGCCGCGCCCGGGCGCGCGCTCGCGCGCCTCACCGACCTCGGCTGGGGCGGTCCGCTGCGCGAGCTCTTCACCGCGGGCGCGGCCGACCAGCAGGTGCCCGCCCGCCTGCTCGACGCGTGCGTGCGCGTGCTCGCCGACTGGGGCTGGGACGAGCGCCCCGTCGCCGTCGCCGCGGTTCCCTCCCGCACGAGGCCCGCGCTCGTGGGATCGCTCGCGCAGGGCATCGCGCGCGTCGGCCGTCTGCCGTTCCTCGGCGGGCTCGACCTCGTGCGCGACGCCCCGCCGCGCCCGTCGGGCAACAGCGCCTTCCGCGTGGCCGACCTGCACGGTGCGTTCTCCGCCGCGGGCCTCGCGGTGCCCGAGGGCCCCGTCCTGCTCGTCGACGACATCGCCGACTCTCGGTGGACGCTGACGGTCGCGGCGCGCGAGCTGCGCCGCGCGGGCGCGACGGCCGTGCTCCCGTTCACGCTCGCACTGCGGGCGTAGCGCGGCGCACAGCAGAAGGGGCACTCGCCGACTCGGCGAGTGCCCCCTTCGAGTGACGCGTCACTCGGTGCCGGGCGCCTCCGTGTTCGGCGCGGCCGGCTTCGACTGCGCGGCCGGCTTCGACTCCGCGGGCTGCGGCTCCGGGGCCGCCGGGGATCCGCTCGTGCCGTTCGCGATGCCCTGGCCGATGGCCTGGCCCTGCAGCATGGCGGTGAGGTCGATGCCCGTGGCCTCGCGGACCGTGTCGAACATGGCGCGCATGCCCATTGCGGCCTCTCCGGCCATGTGCGAGCTCGCGCCGCCCTCGCCGGATCCCGACAGCACCGTGACGTTGCCCACGTTGGCGTAGCCCTTCGCGAACTCGGTCATCATCGGCACGAGCACGTCGAGCGAGCGCTGCGCGAGCACGGCTTCCTGG
>JAJUIM010000436.1 GCA_029267645.1 Microbacterium sp. | reverse complement strand
GGAAGCCCGCCGCGAGTAGGTCGTGCAGCCACCCCGTGCTCACCCACGTGTCGCGGGTGCTCGAGGCGAAGCCGTGCACGGCCATGACGACGGGCGCGTCCTCGTCGCCCCACGTGTACGTCGCGAGGCGGAACCCCTCCTGCGACATCACGTACTGCGGCTTCGGCACCTCGGGGAACAGCGGGATCTGCATGCGACCCATTGTCCTCCCCACGCCGGCGCGCGGCATCGGCCGGATCGCTACTGCGCCGAATCCCACACGATCTGCGTCCCGTCCGTGTCGGTGTACAGCACCGTGAACGTCTGCACGCTGTCGTCGCCGATGCCGTAGGTGAGGGTGCCGGAGGCGCACGCGCCGTCCTCGGCCGACGACCTCTCGAGATCACCCTCGGCCGGCACCACCTGCGGCACGCGCTCGTCGGCGAGCATCGGCAGGAAGTCGCCGGGGCCGATCGAGGTCACCGACGGACCGCCGCAGAACTCGACGCGCACCTGATAACCGATGATGCCGTCCGATGCCTCCCGCACATCGGGATCGGACATGCGCAGCGTTGCTCCGCTCGCGAGCTCCACCGTCTCCCCCATCGCACGGACGGGGTTCTGGGCCTGCTCGATCAACCGCGGCACGACGTTCCACGCGGCGATGGCCCCGACGACGACGGCAACTGCCCCGAGCTGCCACCACCCGGCGGTGCGGGCGCGCCGGGTCCACTGCCGCAGTTCCTCACGCGACAGCGGCGCGCTCTGCGCGTGGAGGCGCGGCACGCCGTCGAGCACCCGTTCGAGGCGCGCGAGCAGTCGGCGCCGCCCACGGAACAGCTCGGGATGGAAGCTCACCATGTTGAGCGAGCGATCGACCATCTGCAGACCGCCCGACGGATCCTCGATGACTGCGATCAGGTCAGCGACGTTCACGACGAACGTGAACCTGTACTGCCCCTGTGTGACGCCGCATGCGATCGTGCGCGGGCCGATGCGCACCAGATCCGGGCGCAGCGTGGGGTGATCGCCCGGCGCCTCCGGTCGCCACGGCCGGAAGTGACGGCCCTGCGCCGTCCTCGCCGTCGCGGAGAGAGGCGGAAAGTCCGCGATCAGGCGGCGGCCCTCCGCATCGTCTTCCGCGGCGACGGCGGGATCCACGGAGAGGTGGAGCGTCGCGGCCGCGTCGGCGAGCGCGTGCCGAATGCCCTGCGGCGTCGCCGGGGCGTCCGCCGCGACGCCGCGCACGACGGCGTCGCGGCGAGGCCAGTCGCCGAGTTCTCCCCCGGCGACCTCGTCGATCCACGTGTCCGGGATCATCGTGAAGCGCTGGGCGAGGCGTGCCATCAGCTGGACGCGGAACTCGTCGCTCGGCTGCGGGTCGCTTGCGATCGTCACGAGGAACACGGCACCCATCCCGCGGATCGCGGCGCCCACCTGGGGCGCCTGCGCCCCCGTCGCCTGAAACGCGTCCTGCGCCTGGGCGCGCAGGAGCTGCGCCGCGGCGAACCCATCGGAGGTGCGGGGCACGAGGAACGAGCACAGCGCAGCCGTCTCGGTGTCGGGGAGGATCCCGTGCCGCTGCGGGTCCGCGGACGCGGCGGGCGCGGATCCGAGCGCCGGGTACGCGGTGCCGTCGGGCCACGCGGGATTCGCACTGGCGCGCACCTCGCCCGCGCCGAATGCCATGCCGACGAGCTCGGCGCGGTTCGTGCAGAACACGCGCGGCACGTCGCCTGTCACCGGATCCAGCCGGCGCAGGATCTCGGCGGCGCGCTCGCGCACGTCGCTCGGGCG
>JAJUIM010000359.1 GCA_029267645.1 Microbacterium sp. | reverse complement strand
GTCGGCGATCGGCCCGCCGTCGCGGCCGTACGCAGGTCCGCGGTCGAAGTAGATCTCCGAGCACGGTCCCGCGGGGCCCGGCTGCCCCGTCGTCCAGTAGTTGTCCTCGCGGCCGAGGCGCTGGATCCGCTCGGCGGGCAGTCCCGCGACCTTGCGCCACAGGTGCTCGGCCTCGTCGTCGTCCTCGTAAACCGTGACCCAGAGGTCCTTCTCGGCGAAGCCGAGGCCGCCGTCGGACTCGCTCGACGTCAGGAGCTCCCACGCGTAGGAGATCGCCTCTTCCTTGAAGTAGTCGCCGAACGACCAGTTGCCCATCATCTGGAAGAACGTGCCGTGGCGCGCGGTCTTGCCGACCTCTTCGATGTCGTTCGTGCGGATGCACTTCTGCAGGTCGGCGATGCGCGGGTGCGGCGCGGGGACGACGCCCGTGAAGTAGGGGATGAACGGCACCATGCCGGCGATCGTGAACATGATCGACGGGTCGTCGCTCACGAGCGATGCCGACGGGACGATCGTGTGATCCTTCGAACGGAAGTGGTCGAGGAAGCGAGAGGCGATCTCCGCGGTCTTCATGGAGGGAGTATGTCCTTGGGGGTTGCAGGCGTCGTGGCGGGCGAGCTGCGCCCGCCGCCGGGGTTTGTCGTAGGGCGGACGGAGCGTCAGCCGTGGGTCTCGCGCGCGACCTCGGCGCGATACGCCTCCGTGAGCGTGTCGGTGAATCCGCTGATGCGCGCGTCGATCGAGGCGAGGAGCTCGTTGCCGCGGGGATCCTTGTTCATGAAGTGCGCGGCGACGAAGCCGCCCACGACGCCGAGCAGGAACCACAGCACGTTCTTCATGTCATCTCCGTCGGTCGCAGAACATCACGGACAGTCGTCTCATCCTATGCGCATCGCCCTCGGGGACACGCGAAGGGCGCCCCGGACCGGAGTCCGAGGCGCCCCCCACCGGCGATCAGCGCGCGGCGTAGTACTCGACGACGAGCTGCACGTCGCACTGGACGGGCACCTCGGCGCGCTTGGGGCGCGCGACGAGCTTGGCCTGGAGCTTGTCGAGGGAGACCTCGAGGTAGCCGGGAACAGGAGGCAGGACGTCGGCGTGTCCGCCGGCGGCTGCGACCTGGAAGGGCTCGAGGCCCTCGCTCTTGGCCTTGACCTCGATCGTCTGCCCCGGCTTCACGCGGAACGACGGACGGTCGACGATCTTGCCGTCGACGAGGATGTGGCGGTGCACGACGAACTGGCGCGCCTGCGCCGTCGTGCGGGCGAAGCCCGAACGCAGCACGAGCGCGTCGAGACGCATCTCGAGGAGCTCGACGAGGTTCTCACCCGTCAGGCCCTCGGCGCGGTTCGCCTCGTTGAAGGCGATGCGCAGCTGCTTCTCGCGGATGCCGTACTGCTCGCGCAGACGCTGCTTCTCGCGCAGACGGACGGCGTAGTCGCTGTCGGCCTTGCGCTTCGTGCGACCGTGCTGGCCGGGGCCGTACGGGCGCTTCTCGAGGTAGCGCGCAGCCTTCGGCGTCAGCGCGATCCCGAGCGAACGAGACAGACGGACCTTGCGGCGGTCCTGTGCCTTCGTAACCATGGGTTTCCTTTCACGTGCCGCCCGGAGGCGGCGTCACGGGCGTACATTCCGCCTTCGCCCCGCGCGCGGGCGTACGCCGGACTGCCCGCGGGACTGCATGAAGGGGATGTGCTCGGACTTCGAGCCCGTCAATCCTAGCAGGCCGGCCTCACTCCCCCGTGATCCTGCGGATCTTCTCCAGGCGTTCCGACAGGTCGCGCTCGGCGCCGTGCGTCGTCGGGCGGTAGTACTCGCGGCCCCGCAGCTCGTCGGGCAGATACTGCTGCGGCACGACGCCGCGCGGGTCGTCGTGCGGGTAGCGATAGCCCTTGCCGTGTCCGAGCCGCTTCGCACCCGCGTAGTGCGCGTCGCGCAGGTGCAGCGGCACGGGGCCCATGCGGCCGGCCCTGACATCGGCGAGGGCCTGGTCGATCGCCTGGATCACGGCCGGCGACTTCGGCGCGGTCGCGAGATAGATCGTCGCCTCGGCGAGCGGGATCCGCGCCTCGGGCATGCCGATCAGCTGGACCGTGTCGGCCGCGGCGACCGCAATCTGCAGCGCGCGCGGATCCGCCATGCCGATGTCCTCGGCGGCGTGGACCATAAGCCGGCGCGCGATGAACCGGGGGTCCTCCCCCGCCTCGATCATGCGCGCGAGATAGTGCACGGCCGCATCGGGATCGGATCCGCGGATCGACTTGATGAAGGCGCTGATGACGTCGTAGTGCTCATCGCCCTGGCGGTCGTAGCGCAGCAGCGCCCTGTCGACGGCCTGCGC
>JAJUIM010000186.1 GCA_029267645.1 Microbacterium sp. | reverse complement strand
TCTCCGTGCTCGTCGCGAACGCGCAGACGGGCGGATCCGAGACCGAGCGCGTCATCCAGGCCGCGGAGGACGCGGGCGTCCCCGTCATCGAGTTCACCGAGACCGTGCCCGACGGCACCGGCTTCTTCGAGTGGATGAACGATAACGCCGACGCGCTCGAGGGTGCGCTGGCCGGCTGACGACGACGCGGCGCCGCCGGATCCCACAGGGTCCGGCGGCGCCGCCGTGCTGTCTCAGAGAAATCGATAATCACTCGCGAATAGGATCGAGGCTATGACGGATCCCGTCCTGCAGATCTCCGGCGCCGGCATGCGCCTGCGGGGCCGCGACCTCTGGCAGGGCCTCGACCTCGACCTCGCACCCGGCGAGTTCGTGGCCGTCCTCGGCCCGAGCGGCTCGGGCAAGACGACGCTGCTGCGCGCGATCCTCGGCCTGCAGCGGCTCACCGAGGGGCGGATCCGCGTCGCCGGCCGCCCCGTGCGCCGCGGCAACCGGCGCGTCGGGTACATTCCGCAGCAGCGCCCCTTCCCGCTCGGCACGAGCATGCGCGCCCGCGACCTCGTCGCGCTCGGCGTGAACGGCACGCGCTTCGGCGCCCCGATCCCGCGGCCCGGCGACCGCGCGCGCGTCGACGCGCTGCTTGCGGCGGTCGGCGCGTCGCGGTACGCCGACGACCCCGTCGGATCCCTGTCGGGCGGCGAACAGCAGCGCCTGCGCGTCGGCCAGGCGCTCGCCGACCAGCCGCCGCTGCTGCTGTGCGACGAGCCGCTGTCGAGCCTCGACCTCAGAAACCAGCGCGCCGTGACGCACATCATTGACGAGCAGCGGCGCGAGACGGGCGCGGGCGTGCTCTTCGTGACTCACGACATCAACCCCGTGCTGGGGTCGGTCGACCGCATCCTCTACATCGCGGGCGGCCGGTTCCGCCTCGGCACCCCCGACGAGGTGCTGCGCAGCGACGTGCTCACCGACCTCTACGGCTCGCCCGTCGAGGTCGTACGCACGGCCGGGCGCCTGCTCGTCGCGGGCGTGCCCGAGGGCGAGCCCCACCACCCGCACCATGACCACGATCACGACGACGACAGCGAGGGCGGGTTCTGATGGGCATCGCGATCCGACCCGCGCTGTCGTGGAGCGACGTGTTCTCGTTCGAGGACTACGGCGAGCTGCTCGTGCTCATGCGCAACCCGCTCATCGCGGCCATCGCGCTCGGCATCGTCGGCGGCCTCATCGGCGTGTTCATCATGCAGCGCGACATGGCCTTCGCCGTGCACGGCATCAGCGAGCTGTCGTTCGCGGGCGCCGCGCTCGCGCTGCTCGTCGGCGGATCCGTCGTGTTCGGATCCCTCGCGGGCGCGATCGTCGCGGCGCTCATCATCGGGCTGCTGGGCGCCAGGGCGCGAGATCGCAACTCGATCGTCGGCGTGCTCATGCCGTTCGGCCTCGGCCTCGGCATCCTCTTTCTGTCGCTGTACGAGGGCCGATCCGCCAACCGGTTCAGCCTGCTGACCGGCCAGATCGTGGCGGTCGGCGACACCGACCTCGCGTGGCTGCTCGGCATCAGCGCCGTCGTCTTCGTGGGCCTCATCGTCGTGTGGAACCCGCTGCGGTTCGACTCGCTCGACCCGCAGTCGGCCGAGGCGCGCGGCCTCCCCGTGCAGGGGCTGAGCCTCGTGTTCATGCTGCTGCTCGGCGCGATCGTCGCCGCCGCCGTCCACATCATCGGCGCGCTCCTCGTCATGGCCCTGCTCGTGACGCCCGCGGCGGCGGCCATGCGGATCGCGCACGGGCCCGTCGCGGTGCCACTGCTGTCGGCGGCGTTCGGCCTCGTGTCGGCGGCGGGCGGGATCCTGCTCGCGATCGCCGGCACGCTGCCCGTCAGCCCCTACATCACGACCATCTCGTTCGCCATCTACCTCGTGTGCCGCATCGTCGCCTGGCGCCGCGACCGGGTCGTGGCCTCCCGCCGCACCCCCGCGGAAGCGCACTAAACTCGGACGCATGGCACAGCGCAACACGTGGCAGCGCGAGCGGGTGCGCGAGGCGCTCGCCGACAGCGACGGATTCGTGAGCGCGCAGGACCTCCACGCCCTCATCCGCGACGAGACCGGCATCGGGCTCGCGACGGTCTACCGCACCCTCGCGAACTTCGCGAAGTCGGGCGAGGCCGACAGCCTGCAGAGCCCCGACGGCGAGAACCTCTTCCGCGCGTGCGCGACGAGCGGCCACCACCACCACCTCATCTGCAGGCGCTGCGGGCGCACGGTCGAGATCGAGGCCGCGGCCGTCGAGGAGTGGGCGCGCGAGACGGCCGCCCAGCACGGCTTCCGCGATGCGCAGCACGTCGTCGATATCTTCGGCATCTGCGCCGAGTGCGCCGCGAAGCAGACCTGACGCCCCATGGCAGACACCCTGCGACGCACGCGCGTGCACGACGTCGAGGGCGACCGGAGCCCGCGGGGCGGATCCGGTCCCGTCTCGGGTCGCCGGCTCCTCGCGTCTCTGGGCGTCGGGCTCGCGTTCGTCGCGGCGCTTTTCGCGGCCGACGCGTTCCTGCCGCAGCTGTTCGACGCGCCGCTCCCGACGCGCGCGCAGGACGGGCTGACGCTCGCCCTCAGCGTGCTGATCGAGTCGCTGCCGTTCGTGGCCCTCGGCGTCGTGCTGTCGATCGCGATCCAGGTGTGGGTGCCCGCCGAGGTCGTGCACCGGCTGCTGCCGAAGCGCGAGTGGCCGCGCCGCATGGTGCTCGCGGCCCTTGGCATGCTGATCCCCGTGTGCGAGTGCGGCAACGTGCCCTTCGCGCGCGGCCTCATGATGCGCGGCCTCACGCCGGCCGACACGCTCGGATTCCTCGTCGCGGCGCCCATCGTCAATCCCATCGTCATCATCACGACGCACCAGGCGTTCGGCTTCGACGGCGGCATCCTCGTCGCCCGCATCCTCGGCGGCTACGGCATCGCGCTGCTCATCGCGTGGCTCTACAGCCGGCTGCCGAACCCCGACGGCATACTCACGGAGCGCTTCCGCATCGCCTGCGACGACGCCCACGACGCGCACGGCTCGAAGCTCGAGCGCAGCATCGCGCAGTTCGTCGTCGAGCTGCGCGCCGTCATGCCCGCGCTCATCATCGGATCCGCTATCGCGGGCGCCGTGCAGGTGCTCATCCCGCGCAGCGCGCTCGTCGCGATCGGTTCCAACCCCGTGCTCTCGATCGTCGCCATGATGCTGCTCGCCATCACGGTCGCGATCTGCTCGAACGTCGACAGCTTCTTCGCGCTATCGTTCGCGTCGACGTTCACGACGGGATCGCTCGTCGCGTTCCTGCTCGTCGGCCCGATCGTCGACGTGAAGATGATCGCCCTCATGCGCACGACCTTCACGGGGCGCGCGATCGCCGGCATCGTCGCGGTCGTCGTGCTCGCGGCCTTCGCGATCGGGACGGTGATGAACCTTGTCTTCTAGGTGGCTCGGAACAGGCCTCGCCTCGATCCTCGCCGTCGTGACTCTCGGCCTCACGGTCACGGGGCGCCTGCAGCTGTACATCAACCCCGCGCAGACGTGGTTCGCGTGCGCCGTGGCGATCCTGCTGCTCGTGGGCGCCGTCGCGTCGTTCGCGATCCGGCCGGGGGAGGAGCACCACGACCACGGCCACGAGCACGCGGCGCCCTCGCGCGTCGGGCTCGTCGCGACGATCGCGGGCGGCGTCGTCGCCTCGGGCGTCGCCGTCGCGGCGCTCGTGTTCCCGCCCGCGACGCTGTCGGCCGAGCTCGCGATGGAGCGCGACACGGGCACGCCGCCGCTGTTCGCGGGCGCCGACGAGGTCGAGCTGGGCGTCGTCGACACGTCTGCGTTCGGTATCGGCGACTGGTCGGCGACGTTCGCGACCGCGACGAGCCCCGAGCGCTACGCGGGCGAGCAGGTGCGGCTCACGGGCTTCGTGATGCCGGGTGACGACGGATCCGTCGAGCTCAGCCGCCTCGTCATCACGCACTGCGTCATCGACGCGCAGCCGGCCTCGCTGCCGGTCGCGGCGGGCGTGCCCGACGGGCTCGCGACGGGCGACTGGGTCGAGCTGACGGGCGACGTCGTCGTCGACGACAGCGGTGCCCTCACGATCGAGGCGTCGTCGATCGAGCCGGTCGACGAGCCCGAGGATCCGTATGAGTACTGAGTCGCGCCGCTCCCGCCGCGCGGCGCGGGCGCGCGGCCGGTTCGCGCTCTCGTTCGCCGTCGTGCTCGGCGCGCTCGCCGTCGTGGGCGGCGCAGCCGCGGTCGTGAGTGTCGCGCAGGGCCCGCGCGCGACCGAGATCCAGGTGGATCCCGCCGCCGCGACGGAGGAGTCGGGCAGCCGCGTCATCTTCACGGCGAACCAGTCGCTCTCCGAGATCGACCCCGAGCGCGTGAGCGTCGAGCCCGCCGT
>JAJUIM010000097.1 GCA_029267645.1 Microbacterium sp. | reverse complement strand
CCTGCAATAGACTGGATCCGTTTCATGCGGATCGAACGACCGGAGGGTCATACGGTGTCGACGACTTCTCGCCCCGAGCACGCGTCCCTCGACGCACAGCAGGGCTCGGCGGCCCCGTCGCAGCGTTCCCTCCGCCGCACGATCGCGGCGTACGTGCAGCTCACGAAGCCTCGCGTCCTCGAGCTGCTGCTCGTGTCGACGGTCCCCGTCATGTTCCTCGCCGCCCAGGGGCTCCCGAACCTCTGGCTCGTGCTCGCGACGGTCATCGGCGGATCCCTGAGCGCCGGCTCCGCCGCGTCGTTCAACATGTACCTCGATCGCGACATCGACGTGCGCATGAAGCGCACGAAGAACCGCCCGCTCGTGACGGGCGAGATCACCCCGCGCGCGGCGCTCGTCTTCTCGTGGACGCTGGCCGTGCTGCAGGCCGTGTGGTTCCTCGCGTTCACGAACCTGCTGACGACGTTCCTGTCGACGTTCGCGATCTTCTTCTACGTCGTGATCTACACGATGCTCCTCAAGCGCCGCACGGAGCAGAACATCGTGTGGGGCGGCATCGCCGGCTGCTTCCCCGTGCTCATCGGCTGGACGGCCGTCACGAACTCGCTCGACTGGGCGCCGTTCGTGCTGTTCGTGCTCGTCTTCCTCTGGACGCCGCCACACTACTGGCCCCTCTCGATCAAGTACGCGGCCGACTACGACGAGACCGACGTGCCGATGCTGGGCGCGACGCGCTCTGGTGCGCAGGTGGGCCTGCAGGTCGTGCTCTACGCCTGGGCCACGGTGGCGTGCTCGCTGCTGCTCATCCCCGTCGCGGGAATGGGCATCGTCTACTCGGCGTCGGCGATCGTGTTCGGCGGGTGGTTCATCTACGAGTCGCACCGCATGTACACGATGTCGGTGCGCGCGCAGGCGGGGCAGGAGCAGGGATCCGAGGCGCGCCCCATGCGCGTCTTCCACGCCTCGATCACGTACCTGACCCTCGTGTTCCTCGCGGTCGCGATCGACCCGCTGCTGCCCTTCTGATCGGGAGCCGTCGCCGCGCGCCGGGCTAACCTGGTTCGGTGACGAGCGAGAACGAGGAACATCCCGAGACCCGATCCATCACCCTCGACCACGCCGGACGCTGGAAGGCGTTCTGGGCGAGTCTGTCGGTCTCGGCGCTGACGATCCTCGACATCTCGAAGGTCAACGTCGGGCTCGCCTCGATCGAGGAGGCGCTGGGCGGCGGCTCGACCGAGCTGCAGCTCGTCGTCTCGGGCTACATCCTGGCCTTCGGCCTCGCGCTCGTGCCGTTCGGCCGCATCGGCGACCAGCGCTCGCGCCGCACGCTCATGATCGTCGGCCTCATCGGCTTCACGCTCGCGAGCGCCCTCTGCGCGCTCGCGCCCAACATCTGGGTGCTCGTGATCGCCCGCTTCCTGCAGGGCGTCGCGGCGGGCGTGCAGATGCCGCAGGTCATGGGCACGATCCAGCAGGTGTTCACGGGCAAGGAGCGCGCGACGGCGTTCGGCCTGTTCGGCGCCGTCATCGGCCTCGCGACGGCGTTCGGCCCCACGATCGGCGGCCTGCTCATCGCGCTCGGCGGCCCGACCGACGGCTGGCGCGGCATCTTCTGGATGAACGTGCCGCTCGGCATCATCGTGATCCTCGTGCTCGCGAAGGTGCTGCCCGAGGTGCGGCACCCCTCGAACGAGAAGCTCTCGCTCGACCCCGTCGGCCTGTTCCTGTTCGCGGTCGTCGTCGCGACGCTCATGTTCCCCTTCCTGCTCACGACGGGATCGCCCGACGACTCGCCGCTGCGCTGGTGGCTGCTCGTGCCCTGCGCGCTGTTCGCGGTCGCCTTCATCGCGTGGGAGCGGCGCTACCAGCGCGGAGGCGGATCGCCCCTCGTGCCGCTCTCGCTCTTCCGCGTCGGCTCGTGGCGCAACGGCACGATCCTGCAGTCGCTCTACTTCGCCGCGATGCCGTCGATCTTCCTGCTCACGGCCCTGTATCTGCAGACCGGCCTCGGTCTCTCGGCGGTGTTCGCGGGCATGGTCACGATCGGCTTCGCGCTGTTCAGCGCCTTCGCCTCGTGGCAGAGCGGCAAGCTCGTCTCGCGCTTCGGGCGCTCGCTCGTGATCTTCGGCCTCATCCTCGTGCTCATCGCGACGATCGGGCTCGTCGTGATCGCGCACGTCGCGAGCGACGAGATGACGCCGTGGCTCATGGCGGGAGTGCTCGTGATCGGCGGCCTCGGCGGCGGCTGCGTCATCTCGCCCAATCAGACGCTCACGCTCGCCGAGATCCCGCCGTCGGAGGGCGGCCTCGCGGGCTCGGTCGGCCAGCTCGGCCAGCGCGTGGGCAACGCGATCGGCGCGGCGATCGCGCTGTCGTTGTTCTACTCGACGATCTATCGCGAGGAGGGCACCGAGACGCACTCGGTCGTCTTCCACGACGCGTACGGCACGGGCCTGCTCTCGGCCGCGCTGTTCATCGTCGCGTCGCTCGTGATCGCGTTCATGGATCTCGGATCCCGGCGCCGCTCCGAGCGCTCGGGGGCGGGGGAAGCATGACCGCGGACGCCCCCGCGCCGCGCAGCAGGCGACGGCTCTGGATCGGGCTCGGCGCGCTCGCGGTGATCGCGATCGCGGCGGCCGTGATCTTCGTGCCGCAGGCCGTCACGCGCGCGGCGGCAGAGGCGCGCTACGCGGACGCCCTCGAGCGCCAGCACGAGCTCGTCGAGCGCCATGCCGCGGCGTCCGACGAGCTGACGGCGCTCGCGGATCCGGCCCGCGCGGCCGTGCAGGTCGCCGACGCGGCGGGGGAGGCGGCCGATGCGCTGGACGCCGAGCGCGTCGACGCCGTCGCGCAGGCCGCGGATCCCGTGCGCACGGCGCTGGACGGGGCTCCGGAGGACGCCGACGCCCCGGCCGCCGCCCGGGAGCAGGAGCTCGACGACGTCGACGAGCTGACCGAGGCCGCCGCGGCGCTCGAGGACGAGGCCGAGACGCTCGAGTCGGACGTCGCGGCGCTCGAGGGCGCGGCGGAGGCGCTCGAATCGTCGGCGCCGGCGCTCGACGACGAGATCGCGGCGCTGCGGGAGACGATCCCGGCGCGGGCCGACGGCATCGAGGAGGACAACATCTCGGCACAGGCCCGCACGCGCATCGAGATGCACCACGCCGCCGACCTCGCCGCGACGAGCGAGGACGACGTCGCCTACTACGTCGAGGCGTACGGCGAGGCTGCCCGCGCCGTCGTGGCCTCGCAGGAGTCCGAGCTGGCCGAGAAGGATCAGGGCGACGGGCTGCAGGACGTGCGCCTCGAGATCGAGGAGTTCGTGCGCTCGATCGCGGGCGACGCCCGCGTCGACTTCGACTGGTCGCCGCTCGTCAACGGGCTCGGCGAGGGTGAATCGGCCGGCGGCTACACGACGTGGTGGTACAGCGACGGCGGCTACGCGACGATGGAGCTGTCGAACAGCATCGCCCGGTTCTGGCCCGACGAGCGCTTCGTGGGGCTCGTCGTGCACGAGACGGGCCACGCGATCACGTCGCAGTGCCGCGAGATGCTCGACGAGACGTTCGACGGCGACGTCGAGCTCATGGCGACCGCGTGGGCGATCGGCATGGGCTACGACAACCCGTGGGGCAACGGCGTCGACTACTACTACGACGGCGTGCCGCCCGCGGACGACCTCGTCGAGGCGTCGAAGGCCTGTCGCTGACGCGGCGCCCCCAGCGTCAGCGCGCCGCGACGGCCTCGGTGCGGGGTGCCGACGCCTGCGCGCTGACCCGCTTCAGCCGCAGCACCACCACGACGTAGGTCGCGGCCGACAGCGCGGCGAGCACCATGTGGATCCCGACGAGCAGGGGCGGCAGCGCCGCGTTCGCCTGCCACACGCCGACGCCGATCTGCACGACGAGCACGGCGACGAACGCCGTCGCCCAGCGGCGGGTCGGAAGATCCTTCGTCCAGGCGACGATCGCGATCACGAGGGCCAGTGCGAAGAGCGCGTAGCCGGGCCAGGAGTGCACGTGCGAGAGGAACGTCGCATCGAACCCGTCGCGGATCACGTCGGCGTCGCCCGAGTGCGGCCCGCTGCCGGTCGTGAGCACGCCGAAGAAGATCGTGACGGTGAGCACGAGCGAGGTCGCGTGCACGACGATCCCGTACCAGCGCGGCACCGCGCGCTCACGGGCGCCGTCCGCCGCGTACATGCGCACGAGGTAGGCGGCCGTGACGCACACGAGCAGGAGCGACGAGACGTAGTGGAAGCCGACGACGAAGGGGTTGAGGCCCGTCCACACCGTGATGCCGCCGACGAACGCCTGCGCGACGACGCCGATCAGCACGAGCGACGAGAGCACGACGAGATCTCGTCGCTGCGGCACCACGCGCGTGACGGCGACGGCCGCTGCGATCACGACGAGCAGCAACACCGACGAGAAGAAGATCACGCCCGTCCAGCCGAGGGCCTCGGCGGCGAAGTAGGCGACGACGCCCGCGGCGATGCCGCCGAGCGCGAACCACACCGCCGCCAGCACGGGGCGCTTGCCGCCCGCGGCGTGGAGGGTGAGCAGCAGGACGGCGATCGCGAGGATCCCGACGAGGCCCGTCATCGTGCGGTTGCCGAACTCGATGATGCCGTGGATGCCCTGGTCGGCGACGATCGGGACGAGCGAATCGGGGGTGCACAGGGGCCACTCGGAGCAGCCGAGGCCCGAGCCCGTGAGGCGCACGGCGCCGCCCGTGCCGATGATGATGACCTCGGCGAGGAACGACAGCCAGGCGAAGACCTTGAGCGCGGGGGAGATGTTCATGACGGCGGCTCCTGAGGCTGCCCTGGACGTTGCACGCGGACGGCGATCCACCGGGCGAAACCTGTAGAATTGACTGATGAAGGACTTGCGCACGGCGTGCGCGTCGTCCGCAAGACAGCTTAGGTGCGACACCTGCGCCGAAAATGAGGATCCGCACACCGCCCGCCGGCGGTGGAGTAGCTGATACTGCCAGGGTCCGTGAGGAGAGTGTGAGCAGACATGTCTGATGTACTGATCGATCGCCCAGAGCTCGAAGGGCTGGGGGTGTACGAGTTCGGCTGGCACGATTCCGACGCCGCCGGCGCGAGCGCCCAGCGCGGCCTGAACGACGCCGTCGTCCGCGACATCTCGCGCCTCAAGGACGAACCCGAGTGGATGCTCAAGAACCGGCTCAAGGCGCTGAAGCTCTTCGAGAAGAAGCCGATGCCGACGTGGGGCGCCGACCTCAGCGAGATCGACTTCGACAACATCAAGTACTTCGTGCGCACCACGGAGAAGCAGGCCGAGAGCTGGGAAGACCTTCCCGAGGACATCAAGAACACGTACGAGCGCCTCGGCATCCCGCAGGCCGAGCGCGAGCGCCTCGTGGCCGGCGTCGCCGCGCAGTACGAGTCGGAGGTCGTCTACCACCAGATCCGCGAGGACCTGGAGCAGCAGGGCGTCATCTTCATGGACACCGACACTGCGCTGCGCGAGCACCCCGAGTTCTTCGAGGAGTACTTCGGCACCGTCATCCCCGCGGGCGACAACAAGTTCGCGGCGCTGAACACGGCCGTGTGGTCGGGCGGATCCTTCGTCTACGTGCCGAAGGGCGTGCACGTCGAGATCCCGCTGCAGGCCTACTTCCGCATCAACACCGAGAACATGGGCCAGTTCGAGCGCACGCTGATCATCGCCGATGAGGGCAGCTACGTGCACTACATCGAGGGCTGCACGGCCCCGATCTACAAGTCCGACTCGCTGCACTCGGCCGTCGTCGAGATCATCGTGAAGAAGAACGCCCGCGTGCGCTACACGACGATCCAGAACTGGTCGAACAACGTCTACAACCTCGTCACGAAGCGCGCCATCGCGGAAGAGGGCGCGACGATGGAGTGGGTCGACGGCAACATCGGATCCAAGGTCACGATGAAGTACCCGTCGATTTTCCTCATGGGCGAGCACGCCAAGGGCGAGACGCTCTCGGTCGCCTTCGCGGGCCCCGGCCAGCACCAGGACGCGGGCGCGAAGATGATCCACATGGCGCCGTACACGCAGTCGTCGATCGTCTCGAAGTCGATCGCGCGCGGCGGCGGCCGCGCGGGCTACCGCGGCGAGGTCCGCGTCGACGAGAAGGCGCACCACTCGGCCAACTCGGTCGTCTGCGACGCCCTGCTCGTCGACACGCAGTCGCGCTCCGACACCTACCCCGCGATCGACATCCGCGTCGACGACGTCGTGCTCGGCCACGAGGCCACGGTCTCGAAGGTCAGCGAGGAGCAGCTCTTCTACCTCATGAGCCGCGGCCTCGAGGAGACCGAGGCCATGGCAATGATCGTGCGCGGGTTCATCGAGCCCATCGCGCGCGAGCTGCCGATGGAGTACGCGCTGGAACTCAACAAGCTCATCGAGATGGGCATGGAAGGATCGGTCGGCTGAGAATGACGACTGGCACCACGGCGCCTGACCAGGCGCAGGATCAGCACGGCCACATGGACCCGGCCCGCGCGCTCGTCGAGCCGCAGGACGGCGTGACGGTTCCCGTCCAGACCCGCTCGGAGCGGCCGCGCTCGTTCGAGCCCGCCGACTTCGGCGTGCCGACAGGCCGCGAGGTCAACTGGAAGCACACGCCGATCAGCCGCATCGCGCCCCTTTTCGAGCAGGCGGGCGCGAACGACGGCGTGACGTACTCCTTCGCCTCGGGCGAGCAGTACGCGACGTCCACGCTGCCGCTCGGCACGGCGCCCCGCGGCGAGTTCTTCGTGCCGGAGGACATCACGGCCGCCGTCGCGTGGCAGGGCGCGACCGAGGCGCTGCACATCCGCGTGCCGCGCGAGCAGGAGGTCGCCGAGCCGATCGTCCTCGACATCACGGGCCAGGGAGCCGAGCTGCGAGCCGACGCCCACATCGTGATCGAGGCCGAGCCGATGTCGAAGGCGACCGTCGTCCTGCAGCACCAGGGCTCCGCCCAGTACGCGCAGAACGTCGAGATCCTCGCGCGCGACGGATCCAACCTCACGGTCATCTCGGTGCAGAAGTGGGACGACGACGCGATCCACGCGGCGGCCCACCAGGCGCGCGTCGACCGCGACGCCTCGCT
>JAJUIM010000124.1 GCA_029267645.1 Microbacterium sp. | reverse complement strand
GCTGCTGCCGGCCGTGCTCACGTGCCTCGCGATCACGTGGCTCAACCCGCACACCTACCTCGACACGGTGCTCATGCTCGGGTCGATCTCGACGACCTACGGCGACGCGCGCTGGGGCTTCGCGATCGGCGCGATGCTCGGTAGCGCCGTGTGGTTCGCGTTCCTCACCTTCGCTGCGCGCTTCGCCGCGCGCTGGCTGCGGTCGGCCACGTCGTGGCGCGTGCTCGACGGCGTGATCGCCGTCGTCATGCTCGGCCTCGCGGCCGGGCTCGCGATCGGCTGACCCGTCAGGCGAGCGTGACGGTGCCCGAGTAGACGAGCGTCGCGGGCCCCGAGAGCGCCACGCGCTCTCCCCCGTCGCCCTGCGACATGTGCACGCCGAGCGTGCCGCCCGGCACGTCGACGCGCCACGTGTCGGGCGCGCCCTCGCCGGCCCAGCTGCGCACCGCGAGCGCCGCGGCGACCGTGCCCGTGCCGCACGAGAGCGTCTCGCCGACGCCGCGCTCGAACACGCGCATGCGCACGTGCCCGACGCCGCCGACGACGAGCGGATCGGCCGGCACGACGAACTCGACGTTCGCGCCGTTCGCGGGCACCGGGTCGATCTGCGGGATGACCGTGAGGTCGAGGCCCGCAAGCTCGTCGTCGCTCGCGAGCGCGACGACCGTGTGCGGGTTGCCGAGGTCGATGTTCATGCCCGGGCGCGCGACGCGCAGGCCCTTCGCGCGCACGAGCGGATCCTCGCGCCCCGCGCGCCAGCCCCCGAGGTCGACGCGGAAGCCGTCGTCGCTGCGCGTGACGCGCTTGACGCCCGCCCGCGTGCCGATCGCGAGCGCGGATCCGCCGTCGTGGGCGAGCCCCGTGTCGAGCAGGTAACGCGCGAACACGCGCACGCCGTTGCCGCACATCTCGGCAATCGAGCCGTCGGCGTTGCGGTAGTCCATGAACCACTCGGCGTCGCCGTCTTCCGCGATCGCCGCGGATCCGTCCGAGATCGCGCGCGAGCGCACGACGCGCAGGAGGCCGTCGGCGCCGATGCCGAAGTGTCGGTCGCAGAGCGCCGCGACCTGGTCGGCGCTCAGGTCGAGCTCGCCCTCCGGATCCGCCACGATGACGAAGTCGTTGCCGGTGCCGTGGCCTTTTGTGAAGGGGATCTCGGGCATGCAACGAGTCTACGGGCCGACGCGGGAGTCAGCCCCTGGTATGACGCGGGCGCCGTGAGGATCCTCCTCCCCTCCGATGTGCGCGGATCCGCCGCCCTGAAGCATGGAGGCATGATCACCGCAGAGAACCTGACCAAGCGCTTCGGCGCGCGCACGGCCGTCGACGACGCGTCGTTCACCGTGAAGCCCGGCAAGGTCACGGGCTTCCTCGGCCCCAACGGCGCCGGCAAGTCCACCACCATGCGCATGATCATGGGGCTCGACCGGCCGACGTCCGGGCGCACAACCGTCAACGGGCGCACCTTCGCCGAGCACCCGGATCCGCTGCACCAGGCGGGCGCCCTGCTCGACGCGAAGGCCGTGCACCCCGGCCGCCGCGCCGTCGACCACCTGCGCATGCTCGCCGCGACGAACGGCATCGGCCGCCGCCGCGTCGACGAGGTGATCGAGCTGACGGGCCTCGGATCCGTCGCGGGTCGCCGCGTGGGCGGCTTCTCGCTCGGCATGCACCAGCGGCTCGGCATCGCCGCGACGATGCTCGGCGACCCGCAGGTGCTCATGTTCGATGAGCCCGTGAACGGCCTCGACCCCGAGGGCGTGCACTGGGTGCGCGGCTTCGCGAAGGCGCGTGCCGCCGAGGGGCGCACGGTGTTCCTCTCGTCGCACCTCATGAGCGAGATGTCGCAGACCGCCGACCACATCATCGTGTTGGGGCGCGGGCGCGTGCTCGCCGACGCCCCGATCCGCGAGTTCCTCCGCGCGGCCGAGAAGCCGACGACGCGCGTGCGCGTGTCGGACGCGACCGTGCTCGCCTCGCTGCTCTCGGCCGACGGCGTCGAGATCACCCAGACCGGGCCCGACGCGCTCGAGGTCACGGGCGTGCCCGCCGCGCGCATCGCCCGCGTCGCCGCGCTCGAGAACCTCGACCTCCACGAGCTCGCGCCCCAGGCCGCCTCGCTCGAGGAGGCCTACCTCGCCCTCACCGACGACGCCACCGAGTACCGCAGCGACGCGGCCGCCGTCGCCTGACCTCAGAAGGATCCGATCATGACCTCCACGACCCTCGCCCCTTCCGCGCAGGCGGCGCCCGCGGCCCGCGCGGCCTCTCCCGTCCGCACGACGTTCGGCGGCCTCGTGCGCGCCGAATGGATCGGCCTCACGAGCCTCCGCGGCACGATCGCGTCGCTCATCATCGGCATGGCCCTCGTCGTGCTCCCCGCCGCCGGCATCGCCGTCATGTACGGCGTGCAGTACCGCCAGACCGGTGACGAGACGATGCTCCAGTGGATCCCGAGCGCCGCGGGCCTCGGCTTCGGCGGCGTCTTCTTCGCCATCGCGGTCGCCGTGCTCATCGGCACGGGCATCTACGCGAAGGAGCACGCGACGGGCGCCCTGCGCACGCAGCTCGCGGCCTCGCCTCGCCGCGTCTCGACGCTCACCGCGAAGGCCCTCGTCGTCGCGATCGCTGTCTTCTGCGCGACCGTCGTCGCCGTGCTGCTCGCGACGGCCGCCGCAGCCGTCGTCCTGCCCCTCTTCGACCTGCCCGTCGGAATCGACGACCTCGCCGCGGAGGTGATCCTGCCCGCCGTCGGCGCGGGCGTGTTCGCGACCTCGGCCGCCGTGTTCTCGCTCGGCGTCGCCGCGATCCTGCGATCGGAGACCTGGACGACGACCCTCACGATCGTCTTCCTCTTCGTCTTCCCCATGGTGCTGCTCAACCTGCCGTGGGAGTGGGCGGCGTCGCTCTCCGAGATCCTGCTCGGCACGACGGGGCAGAGCCTCGCGGCCACGCCCCTCGAGGTCACGGGCGAGCTCGGCATCGACCTTGCCCTGACGATCGCGTGGGCGCTCGCCGCGTTTGCGGGAGGCGCGATCGCGATGCGCCGCCGCGACGCGTAGATTCTGATCGATGAGCGACCCGACCTCCGCCGCCCCCGCCTCGCCTGCCGAGGCGGGGGCGGCGCTCGCGCTGCCGCGACCACCGGGCCTGTTCCGCCGCTGGATCGACCGGCACCCGCGCGCCGTCGACATCGCGGTTGCGACGGTGTCGACGGCGCTGCCGTTCGTCGTTGGCGGCATCGCGAGCGCCGTCGCGCGGGTCTCGACGGCCGAGATCGTGCTCGCAGGCGTCGCGGCCGCCCTCCTGTTCGCAGCGACGCTCGTGAGGCGGCGCCTGCCCTTCGTGCTGCTCGCGGCGACGCTCGTGGCGACGGTCGCCCTGCCCGACGTGTCGCTGATGGTCGTCGGCTTCTCGACCTGGGTCGCGCTCTACTCGCTCGGCGTCTTCCGCGGCGCACGCAGCGCGTGGATCGGCTTCGGCGTCGCCGCTGCCGTCTGGATCCTCGATGCATGGCTGCTCGGCAACGCGTTCGTCGAGAGCCCCTCCCCGCTCGTCCCGCCCGCATGGGCGATCGCGATCGGCGAGGCGATTCAGGTCGGCATGATCCTCATCATCCCGACCCTCGTCGGCCTGTGGGTCGGCGGGCGCCGCCGCTACGAACAGGCGCTCATCGCGCGCGCCGAGGACCTCGCTCGCGAGCGGGATCAGCGCGCCCGGCTCGCGGTGTCGGAAGAGCGCACCCGGATCGCGCGCGAGATGCACGACATCGTCTCGCACGGCCTCACGGTCGTCATCACGCTGTCGGAGGGGGCCGCCGCGCAGGCGGAGGCGGGATCCGACCGCGCGCCCGAGGCGATGCGCCGCGTCGCCGAGACGGGCCGCGAATCGCTCGCCGAGATGCGGCGCCTCCTCGGCGTGCTGCGGGCGCCCGATGACCGCGCCGAGCTCGCGCCGCAGCCGGTCGCCGAGTCGATCGGAGCGCTCGTCGCGCGCTTCCGCGACGCGGGCATGCCCGTGACGTGGACCGCCGAGGGGCCGGCGCTCCCGCCGGGGGGCGTCGCGCTCGCCGCGTACCGCATCGTGCAGGAGTCGCTCACCAACGTCCTGCGGCACGCGCCCGGCGCCCGCCGCGTCTCGGTCGCGCTGCGGCACGCCGACGGGCGCGCAACGCTCACGATCGACAGCGACATGACGCGGGATCCGGCCCCCTCGGGCGGCGCCGGCCGCGGACTCGTCGGCATGCACGAGCGCGCCGCGCTGCACCGCGGGACGTTCGAGGCGGGGCCGCGCCCCGACGGCAGGTGGCGCGTACGCGCCGAACTCACGACAGGAGAGGCAGCATGACCGAGCCCGACATCCGCGTCGGCATCGTCGACGACCAGGAGCTCGTGCGCATGGGGCTGCGCATGATGCTCGACGCGCGCGAGCGCATCGAGGTCGTTGCGGAGGGATCCGACGGCGACGAGGCGATCGCGCTCGCCGGCGCGGGCAGCATCGACGTGCTGCTCATGGACGTGCGCATGCCGCGCGTCGACGGCATCGCCGCGACGGAGCGGATCGCGGGGCGGCCGGGCGCGCCGCGGATCCTCGTGCTCACGACCTTCGACCTCGACGAGTACGCGTTCGACGCGCTTCGCGCGGGCGCGAGCGGCTTCCTCCTGAAGGACGCGCGGCCGGATGAGCTCGTCGGCGCGATCCGGGCCGTGCACGCGGGCGATGCCGCGCTCGCACCCCGCATCACGGCGCGCATGATCGAGCAGTTCGTCGAGGCACCCGCGGAGCGCGGCGCGGCGGACGACGAGCAGCTCGCGATCCTCACTCCGCGGGAGCGCGAGATCCTCATCGCGATCGGCGAGGGGCTCACGAACGACGAGCTCGCCGAGCGGTTCTTCCTGTCAGTCTCGACCGTCAAGACCCACATCTCGCGGCTGCTGCAGAAGCTCGACGCGCGCGACCGCGTGCAGCTCGTGATCCTCGCCTACGAGCGCGGCCTCGTCGGCGGCTGACGCATCCCCACGCGGTTGGGTCGCCAAAAAATGCGGGTCGGATGGCGCCGCGACCCGCATTTTTTGGCGACCCACTCTGGGGAGGGTCAGGGGACGAGGTCGGCCGCGCGGGCGGTGCGCGCGTCGAGCCAGCGCACGGCGTCATAGCGACGGAACCAGCTCACCTGACGCCTCGCGTAGCGGCGGGTGAGGGCCTGCGTCTCGGCGATCGCCTCGGCCTCGCTGGACTCGCCCTTCAGCTGCGCGAGCGCCTGGGCGTAGCCGATCGCGCGGCTCGCGGTCTTCCCGCGCTCGAGGCCGTCTGCGCGCAGCCGCTCGGTCTCGGCGAGCATGCCGTCCCGCCACATGCGCTCAACCCGGCGGTCGAGCCGCTCGACGAGCTCGGCGCGCTCGAGGGCGAGCCCTACGATGCGGACCGGCCGCCAGGGCACGGGCTTCTCGGGCAGCGCGGCGCCGTGCCCCGCGGCGCCCTGCTCGAGGACCTCGAGCGCGCGCACGAGGCGGCGGGTGTTGCGCGGATCCACGCGCGCTGCCGTCTCGGGATCGCGCCGGCGCAGCTCGTCGAAGAGCGCGCCCGCGCCCTCGGCCTCGAGGCGCGCCTCGAGCGCGGCGCGCAGCTGCTCGTCGCGCGGCGGGAAGCGGAAGTCGAACACGACGCTCGAGACGTAGAGCCCCGACCCACCGACGAGGATCGCGTCCCGGCCCCGGCCGTGGATCGCCTCGATCGCCTCTCGCGCCTGCTCCTGGTAGGCGGCGACGGCGGCCTCCTCTGTGACGTCCAGCACGTCGAAGAGGTGGTGCGGGATGCCGCGCCGCTCGCCTGACGGCACCTTCGCCGTGCCGATGTCCATGCCGCGGTACAGCTGCATGGCGTCGGCGTTGACGATCTCGGCGGCGCGCCCGCGCTGCGCGAGCCGCTCGGCAAGGTCGAGCGACAGGTCGCTCTTGCCCGTGCCCGTCGCGCCGACGACGGCCCAGAGCGCGGGGGCGTCGGCGCCTGCGCTCACGCGCCGACGCGGATCGTCGGCAGGCCGAGGCTGACCGCTCCCCCGGCCTCGCCGCCCG
>JAJUIM010000312.1 GCA_029267645.1 Microbacterium sp. | reverse complement strand
GCGTCTTGTGCTCGCGGAACGGGTCGATGTACGCCGTCGTGACGTCGGGGATGAGCTGCATGTCCGACTCGTCGATCGACGCGAAGCCGCGGATGGACGAGCCGTCGAACATCTGCCCGACCGAGAAGAAGTCCTCGTCGACCGTGGCGGCGGGGATGTTGAAGTGCTGCTGCACACCGGGCAGGTCGGTGAAGCGGATGTCGAGGAACTTGACATCCTCCTCCTTGATGTACGCGAGCACCTCAGAAGAGTCTTTGAACATGAAAGCTCCAGATATGGGATCTTCGGATCGCCGCCCGAGTCGGGGTGACGGGTCGAAACTACGCCGGGGCCGTTGCCCCCGCATGTCCCGAATGTTTCCTGGAGGTTACGTGGGTATCCACATGAAGCACAAACCGGCGTCCCCATAGGCTGGACGGGTGACAGCTGAGCAGAGCGCGTATGACTACCCGGGGAAGTCGATCGGACTCCCGCGCACAGGCCCCGGAAGCCTCGCCCCGCTGTCGCGTCGGATCGGCGCGTTCGCGACCGACTGGGCGGCCGTCGTCCTGCTCTCGGTCGCCTTCTTCGACTACGTCTGGTGGTCGACGCTCGTCATCTTCGTCGTCATCCAGGCGCTCTTCGTGCCGACGGCGGCTGGCAGCCCCGGTCACCGGATCTGGGGCCTGCGCGTCGTGCGCCGCGGCGGCGGCTGGGTCGGGCCCTGGCGCCCGTTCGTGCGCGCCGTGCTCATCGCGCTCGTGATCCCCGCCGCCATCTGGGACGAGAACCAGCGCGGCCTGCACGACCTCCTCGCAGACACCGTCATCGTGCGCGGTTGACGCCCAGGCGAACGACGAGGGCCTGCTCCGAATCGCTCGGAGCAGGCCCTCGTCGTCTGCGGATCAGCGCGGCTTCGGCGCCCGCACGTTCATGGGGTCGATGCCCTTGGGGATCGGCAGCGCGGCGGCGCCGCCGCGCGAGATCGACTCGGTGCGCGAGACGAGCTGGTTCATGCCGTGGCGGTCGACGGCCTTCGGCAGCTTCTTGATCTCCTTCGCGAGCTGCGAGATGTGGGTGTCGTCAGCCTCCGAGCCGACGTAGAAGACGGTGACGGGCACGGCGTCGTGCGTGATGCGGCGGGCCGTCGTCTTCTCCTTCTTGACGAGCTTCTCGAGGCGGCGACGGGAGCCCTCGCCGACGAGCACGACGCCGCCGCGACCCACCGCGCGGTAGACCGCGTCCTGCGACTTGGGGTTGATCGAGACCGGCATCTCCTCGCCGCGCCACTTGCGCCCGAGCATGTTGCTCACGACGTGACCGGCGGCACCCGGCATGCCCTCGATCTTCTTGTACATCGCCTTCGTCGCGAGGCGGTTCATGATGAGCATCGCGCCGATGATGCCGAGCATGACGCCGAAGATGCCCCAGAGGATGTAGCCCCACCACGGCTGCGCCGTGAGGAAGGCGACGAGGATGCCGACGCCGATGCCCGCGACGATCACGAGCGGAAGCACCCACGCAACCCAGGGGTACGGTTCGCGCGTGAACGTGAACAGACTCTTGATGGTCGCGAAGAAGCCCGGGCGCTTCTCGGGTGCGGACGTGCGTGATGCCATGCGTCCCAGTTTACCGGCGCCCCGGACCGCCTTTCACCGGGTCAGCGCGCTCCCAACGGGCGGATCGGCGGCTTCCGTCCACAATCGGGCGCCGGGCGGTCTCACGCGCCGCTCGCGGGCGCCACGATGGGCCCATGAGCACGACCGACGCGCCGACGATCGCCGACCCCCTCGAACGCGGGATCCGGCGCATGCGCCTGCTGCGGCCGCCGGACGCGCCGTTCCCCGCGACGCGCGCGAGCATCGGCGACGAGGTCGTGCTGCTGACGCGCGCGGAAGAACTCGTCGCATGGCGCGGCTGGGCGTGCGGCGGCGCGCAGCACCTGCTCGGCCCGCGCGACATCGTGCGGCGCACGAGCGGTCACGAGGTCGTGCTCGCCGACCTTCGTGAGCCGTGCGGCAGAGCCTGCGGTGTGCGCGAGGAGTCGCGCGCGGGGTGGCACCGCGGCGAAGCCGTAACCCTCATCGTGTCGGTGCTGCGGGGCGTGTGCGAGGCCGAGGAGCGGGGGATCGGCGAGGACGCGACGGGATCCTGGTGGCTCGCGGTCGACGGCCGGCCCGTGTTCGTCTTCGACGCCGGCGAGGCGCACGGTGATCCGGTCGCTGCCGCGTCGTCCGCGCTCGTGCGCCGTGTCGTCGCCGCGTGCGATGACCGCGTGATCGTCCGCATCGGCGACGACGTCGTCGAGGCACTCGAACGGCCCGCCGTGCTCGCGCGGCGGCTCGAGGAGCTCGAGGAGGCGCTGTTCGGCGCCGCGGCCCCGCAGCCGGTGGACGCGGATCCGGCGCGAGCGCACGGCGCCGCGGGGCTCGCGGGACGTGCGATCGAGCTGCCCGATGAGCCGCGCGAGGCGACGATCCTCGACCGTCTCGCCGAAGCGCTCGAGAACCACGTCGACGGGCGCGTCGCAGATCTCGTGCGCGGCGCGGTGTCGGCGGTCACCGCGGCCCGTCGCGATCGCACGAGGCGGCGCGACCGGAAGCCCCGCGGCGATCGGCCGCCCCGGTCGCCCCGAGGCGAGCGGAGAGCGGAGCGCGAACCGCGGCCGGAGCGCGCGGCCCGGGGGCGCCGCGGTGTATTCCTCGTGGGCGCGGGCGCCGCGGCGCTCG
>JAJUIM010000327.1 GCA_029267645.1 Microbacterium sp. | reverse complement strand
GGTCGAGTCAGAGGCGGAAGACGTTGTCCGAGATACGCGTGGCGTCCGTGGGCGGCGTGGCGCCGTCGGGCTGGACGGCGAAGGATCCCGCTGGGCCGTCGACCGTGACCGCGCCTTCGCCGCCGCAGCCCATGACCCAGTCGACGGCGTCGGGGTAGGCGAGCACGCAGACCTCCGAGCCGTGTTCGGCGCGCAGGAGCCAGAGGTCGGTGCCCTCGTCTGTGCCGATATGGCGGGCCGAGCCCTCGTCGACGTCTTCGAGGGCGTACGCCGGCAGCTCTTCCGGAAGCGCGTCGGAGGGCTCGGCGTCGCGATCGAGCGCGGCGTACCCGGCGGGGCCGCTGCACCCCGCGAGCGCGAGCGCAGATCCCGCGATCTCGAGGGCCGCGAGGCGACGGTTGTTGAAACGTGCCATGGCCGCAGGCTACTCCTACACTGGATTCACCATGCGGGAGCTCACAGCAGACGAGATCCGGGCTTCGTTCGTGAACGCCGACGAGCGTGAGCTCGAGCTGCTCGAGATGCCGCTCGAGGTGATGCTCATCGACTGGTTCGCGCTCGATTTCCTCGCCTGGCGGGATCCGTCGAACCGCGCGCGCTGCTACGCCGTCGTCGAGCTCGACGGAGCGCCCACCGGCGTCGTGCTGCGCGCGGCGCAGGCGCCGGCCCGGGCGCACAACAGCATCTGCAACATCTGCCGCACGATGCAGCCGGGCAACCAGGTCACGCTGATGAGCGCGCGGAAGACGGGCGAGGCCGGCCGGCGCGAGGAGACGATCGCGACCTACATGTGCGCGGATGTCTCATGCCACACGAACGTGCGCCTGGCCCATCCGCTCGCCCCTGGCGAGTTCCGGGCCGACGTCGATTTCCGCATCGACAACACCGCCCGCCGCATGCGGGACTTCGTGCGCCGCGTCCGCGACGCCGAATAGGGGCGGCGCCCGCTCCGCGGACACCAAGCTTGGTGTCCGCACCCGCCCGAGGACACCAAACTTCAGCAAGGACACCAAGCTTGGTGTCCTTTGTCGGGTTTGGTGTCCGTGGGATCGGCCGTGGTCGGCATCGGCTCCGTCGTCACCCGCCCGGCAGCAGGCCGTATCCCCGCAGCACGGCGGCGAAGGTCTGCCGCGACGAGATGTCCTTCATCGTCCACCGCACGAGGCGCTGGTCGGTCGCGGCGCGGATCCGATCCTCCCGCCGCTTCTCGTCCTCGATCACCTGCGCGGGCGTGCGCTCGCCGCGCATCGCGCGGTCGAGGTACTTCTGGAACCCGTCGAACTCGCAGAGCACGCCGTCGACCTCGAGGTCGACGACCGCGCGCCCGCCGCCGGGCAGGGCGACCGGCACCTGCAGGGCGATGTCGCGGAATCCGAGGTCGCGCAGGTGCAGCCGGCTGACGCTCTCGCCGACCGATTCCGCGCGCGGATCCGCGAAGCCGACGATCGACCGGGCCTGGTGCACGCCGGGCGCCCCGCGATGCTCGTCGATGAGGTCGCGGATCTCCTCCCGGAGTCGTTCGGCGGCGTCATGGTCGAGCTCGCGGGTGCCGCGGATCGCGGCGGCGCGGCGCAGCGCGGCGTCCGCGCATCCGATTGCGGTGGTGGGCGGCGCCGTGCGCGCGATGTCGAAGACCGTGCGGGCGAGCGAGGTCACGAGCAGGTCGCCGATGCGCACGTGCCGGCCGTCCCACTGGTCGCGGTGCCGGATGACGGGGCCGGATCCGCTCGTGCGCCCGCGCGCGGTCGACAGCACGTGCGTGCGCGTCTCGCGGCAGTCGAAGAGCGGCAGGCCGTGCAGCGCTGCGGCCGTGACGTGCGAGAAGACGGGCGGCTTCTTCGCGGCGTCGGCGGCGGATCGGGCGAGGGCGACGAGCCGAGGGACGGTGTGAGCGCCGTCCCACTCGTCCGCGCCGGCGTACGAACCGTGGCGGATCCGCGCGAGCACGCCGTCGCGCACGGCGAGCGACAGGGTGTGATCCGTGTCGCCCTCGCCGAGGAGGTGACGCCTGCGTGCGGGTTCCATGCCAGCACCCTGCCCGATCGGCGGGGCGTGGCATTGAGGCCTGTGGATGATCCCCTCCCGCGGACACCAAACCCCAACAAGGACACCAAGCTTGGTGTCCTTCGTCGGGCTTGGTGTCCGCGCAGTGAGGCGGAGGCGGAGGCGTTCCGAACGGCAGAACCCCCTACGGCAGGTTCCCCGTCAGCCGGCCGTGGAAGTCGCCCGACGCATCGTTCAGGCCGACGATCTCGGCGGCGATGCCGTGCTGGGCGTACTTGTGCACGATGGCGTCGAGGGCGGCGACGGTCGAGGCGTCCCAGATGTGCGACCGCGACATGTCGATGACGACGCGGGAGGGATCCTCAGCGTACGAGAACTGCGTCGTGAGGTCGTTCGAGCTCGCGAAGAACAGCTCGCCCTCGACGGCGTAGCGGGCGACGGATCCGTCGTCCGACAGCGTGCGCGCGACCGTCGTGAAGTGCGCGACGCGGCGGACGAAGAGGACGGCGGCGGTGAGGATCCCCGCCCCAACGCCGACCGCGAGGTTCTCGGTCAGCACCGTGAGCGCGACG
>JAJUIM010000231.1 GCA_029267645.1 Microbacterium sp. | reverse complement strand
CCTCATCGTCTACCTCCTCGCCGGCGGCCCCGACGGCTGGATGGCGATGTCGAAGTGGGGCGGCTTCGCCGGCTGCCTCGTAATCGGCGTCGTCTGCGTCGTCATCTACGTCGGCATCCTCGCCCTTATGCGCTCGCCCGAACTCAAGGCGATCGTGGCGCTCGCCCGCGGCCGCCTCGGCCGCTGACGCCCATTCCGCTCGGGCGGGGCGGTCGCTAGCATTCGAGGTGGCGGCCCCTCCGGGGCGGCCGGCTCCGCGCATCGCAGCCGGAGCGTCATCGCCATGGGGGTGGGGATGTCATGAAGCTCGCGTCAGCCGTGGCCCTCGCGGGTGCGCTCGGGATCCTCGTCGCCTCGGGCGGTGCGGCGTCTGCCGCGACGGGATCCGTGTCGATCGGCGACGAGGTTTGGATCGACCGCGACGGCGACGGGGTGCGCGGCGAGGACGACGAGCCGCTGTCGTTCGTGCAGATCAAGCTGTACGACGAGTTCGGCGAGCTCGTGGGCGAGACCATGACCGACGCGACGGGCCGCTACGTCTTCTCCGACCTCGCGCCGTCGACGATCTACGCCATCGCGTTCCCCGACGAGCTGCCGATCGAGGGCGAGACCCACGTGCTCGTCGAGGCCGGCCAGGGCGGCGACGACGAGGACTCGACGCCGGAACCCGACGGCTTCTTCGCCTTCACGACGCCCGCCGAGGGCGAGAACAGCGTCGCTGCGGGGGAGGCCGACGACGCGACGATCGACGCGGGCTACGTGCTGGCGGACGAGTCGGCCGGCGACGAGGATCCCGAACAGGCGGAGACCGCGACGCCCGAGCCCGAGGTGACCGCCACCCTGCCGCCCGACGACGAGGGCGCCGCGGCGCAAGAGCCCGGCACGCAGGCACCCGCGACCGAGGATCCCGCCCCGCAGGAGACTCGGGAACCGGCGCCGACGCCCACGCCGACCACGGAACCGGCCGCCGACGTCACGCCGAGCGCGGATCCGCCGCGGGCCGAGGCAGCCGCGCCGACAGCGGATCCCGAGGCCGCGGCGGCGGGCGTCGGGCCCGACGTGCTCGTGCCCGCGGCGAGCGCCGCGGCGTGCGCGGTCGCGATCGGCGTCATCGCGCTCGTCTCGCGGCGCCGCGCCGAGCGCTGAGCGCGGCACCGGCGCACCGGATCCGCTCACGTCGCGCGGATACGCTGGCGACGTGCAGCCAGAAATCGAGACCCGCGACGCCCGATCCGTGACGGCAGCCGAGCTGTACGAGCTGCTGCGGCTGCGCACCGACGTGTTCGTCGTCGAGCAGAACTGCCCCTATCCCGAGCTCGACGGCCGCGACCTGCTGGGCGACACGCTGCACCTGTGGGCTGAGGAGGGCGGCGCGCTGCTCGGCACGATCCGCATCCTGGGGCTCGGATCCGCGGAGCCCGCGATCGGCCGCGTCGTGACGGCGCCCGCCGCCCGCGGCCGCGGCATCGCGGCGGCGCTCATCGAGCGCGGCATCGAGCTGTGCGGTCCGGAGGCGGTCATCCACCTGCACGCGCAGGCGCACCTCGAGGCCTGGTACGAGCGCTTCGGCTTCGTTCGCGCGGGCGAGACGTACGACGAGGACGGCATCCCGCACGTCCCCATGACGCGCGTCCCCGCCCCGGGCGCGAGCCGCGGGGCGGGGACGACGGGCGTCAGCGCCTGACGATCGCGACGCCGCGCGGCGGCAGCTCGGCGGATCCGTAGAGGAATTCGCCCGCCACGTCGCCCAGCGCGACGGCGCCGTCGGTCCTGTTGATGAGGAAGTCGACGCGCGCGTCGGCCGGGCCGCGCGAGACGAGCTCGACGGATCCGCGCAGCGCCTCGGGCAGCTCGGGCGCGACGCCCGCGCCGCCGAGCAGCGCGGGCAGCACCGCGGTGATGCCCGCGACGCCGAGGCGGGTCGACGCGTACGCGGCGGATCCGGATCCGACCGGTCGGCGGGTCACGGCCGCGCCCAGCTCGTCGTGCGCGTACGTCGCAAGCACCTCGACGTCGTCTGCCACGACGTTGACGAGCTCGCTCCAGATCGTGCCCTCGGTGCCGGTCGACAGCGCGACCGTCTCGCCCTCGTACAGCGGGCGGAACTCCTCGACACGCACGCCGAGCAGGTCGCGGAAGGCGCCGGGATAGCCGCCGAGGCGCACGTGGTCGTTCTCGTCGACGATGCCCGAGAAGTACGTCGTGACGAGGTGTCCGCCGCCGCGCACGTACGCATCGAGGCGGTCGCGCAGCCCGTCCGGCACGGCGTAGAGCACGGGCGCGACGACGAGGCGGTAACCCGCCAGGTCGGTGTCGGCGGGCACGACGTCGACGCGCACGCCCGCGTCGGTCAGCGCCTTCCACCACTCGAGCGCCTCGCGGCGGTACCGCAGCAGTTCGGTGGGGTGCGAGTCGAGCTCGGAGCCCCACCACGAATCCCAGTCGAAGACGATCGCGACGTCGGCCGGCGTGCGGTCGGTGCCGACGACGGCGTCGAGGCTGCGGAGGATCCGGCCCAGCTCGACGACGTCGCGGAACACCCGGGTGTGCTCGCCGCCGTGGGGCACCATCGCCGAGTGGTACTTCTCGGCGCCTGCCGCCGACTGGCGCCACTGGAAGAAGCAGACCGCGTCGGCGCCGTGGGCGACGTGCGTGAGCGAATCGCGGATCATCTCACCGGAGCGCTTCGGGCGGTTCACGGGCTGCCAGTTCACGGCGCTCGTCGAGTGCTCCATGAGGAACCACGGCCGGTGCCGCGCGACGCCGCTCGTGATGGCGGCCGAGAACGCGAGCTCGTCGCGATCCTGCGTGACGTAGTGGTCGTTCGAGACGAAGTCGATCTCGCGCGCCATGGCCGCGTAGTCGGCGTGACGCGTGTCGCCGACGATCATGAAGTTCGTCGTCACGGGGATGTCGGGCGTGATGCGCGTCAGCACCTCGCGCTCGGCCACGAGATGCGCCGTCAGCGCGTCGGACGAGAAGCGCAGGAAGTCGAGCTGCTGCGTCGGGTTCGGGAAGCTGGCCGCGAGCCGCGGCGGCAGAACCTCGTCGAAGGATCCGTACGCCTGCGACCAGAACGCCGTGCCCCACGCGTGGTTGAGGCCCTCGACCGTGCCGTAGCGCTCCTCGAGCCACGTGCGGAAGGCGCGCGCGGCGTCGTCCGAGTAGTCGTACGCGTTGTGGCAGCCGAGCTCGTTGTTGACGTGCCACGCGACGACGCCGGGGTGCGATCCGTACCGCTCGGCGAGCTTCTCGACGAGGGTCAGCGCGTACTCGCGGAACACGGGCGACGTGGGCCGCCAGTGCTGGCGCGCGCCCTGCGAGAGCACATGGCCCTCGGCCGTGACGGGCAGGACCTCGGGGTGGCGCATCGTGAGCCACGGCGGCGGCGAGGCGGTCGCGGTCGCGAGGTCGACGCCGATGCCGTTGTCGTGCATCAGGTCGATCAGCTCGTCGAGCCACGCGAAGTCCCACACGTCGGGCGAGGGCTGCAGCTTCGCCCACGAGAAGATCGCGACCGAGACGACGTCGACGCCGGCCTCCTTCATGAGGCGCACGTCCTCGTCCCACACCTCCCGCGGCCACTGGTCGGGGTTGTAGTCGGCGCCGAACGAGAT
>JAJUIM010000040.1 GCA_029267645.1 Microbacterium sp. | reverse complement strand
CCTCTCGACGACGAGGTCGTCGAGCAGCTGCAGCAGGCGGCCGAGCGCGGCATGGCGGCCGCGGGCGCCCCCGGCGCCGTCGTCGGCGTGTGGGTGCCCTGGGCGGGCGAGTGGCAGGCGGGCCTCGGCGAGACGGCGCCAGGATCCGGTGAGGCGCCCTCGACCGACATGTCGTTCCGCGCCGGCACGATCACGCGGTCGATGACGTGCGACGTGCTCTACGCCATGGACGGCGGCGTCGTCGACCTCGACGACTCGGTCACGCAGTTCGTCTCGAGCGTTCCCGAGCTCGAGGACGTCACGCTGCTCGACCTCTGCAACGGCGTCGCGGGCCTGCGGTCGTCGACGTCGGGCAACTGGAACTACATGCTGAGCAACCCGGACCGCGTGTGGAACCCGCGCGAGTTCGCCGCGTCGGGCCTCGGCCACGGCCGCGGCGAGGCGGGCGTGTGGAGCGACTCCGACACGTCCTTCTTCCTGCTCGGCCTCGCGCTCGAGAACGCCTCGCACCAGTCGCTGCGCGACCTGTACCAGGAGTACGTGGCCGAGCCGAACGACCTCGACCGCACCTTCCTGCCGACGGTCGCCGCGGCCGAGCCCGGCACGAACCCGATGCCCGGGTTCTACACCTCGAACGCCGCGCGCCAGGCGGGCTGCGAGGAGGAGCCGCAGGAGGTCACCGAGCTTTCGTCGTCGATGGGCTACGCCGACAGCGGCGTCGTCTCGACGCTCGAGGATCTGCGCGACTACGCCGCCGACCTCGGCCGGCGCGCGGGATCCAGCGACGACCTGAACCCGCGCTGGGCCGAGTCGCTCCCCGTGAGCGCCGACGGCGAGCAGTGGGTGCGCGTCGCGGGCGGCGACCGGCTCATGGGCCCCATGATCGGCCAGCAGGGCGACATCCTCGGCTACGCGACGGCGGCGTACAGCGACGTCGACACGGGCCTCACTGTCGTCGTCTCGCTCAACAACTCGGCCGGCGGGGGAGACCTCGCGGGCGCGCTCGCGCGCGAGCTCGCCGCCATCGCCATGGACGCGCCGAGCGACCGCAAGCCCGAGTCGTCGCTGCCGTGGACGGCCGAGCAGGCCCGCCAGGCCGTCACCGACGCGGCCGTGTGCCCCGTGGAGTGAGGCGCCCGCGCTCGCGGATTTCGCGCAGGTAACGAAGAGCCCGCGTCACGTGAAGATCACGTGACGCGGGCTTTCGTCATGCCGAGATCACGGTAGGAATAGGAGTGAGGTTTTACATTGCACCGTCACACCTCCCTTGCTACTGTCACCGTATGCAACGGAGCATTCACTCGAGGAGCGCCACCATGTCCCAGGTCGCCCGGAAATCCGCCTTCGCGCTGACGATCGTGGGAGCGCTCGCTCTCGCGGGCTGCGCCGGCACAGCAGAAGGTCCTGCCGACGCAGGCGACGAGCCGCAGCAGGGCGGTACCGTGCACATGCTGCAGAACACCGACTTCTCCTATCTCGACCCCGCGCGCGGGTGGGACGGCGGCGTCAACGCGTTCTACCGCCTCATGTACCGCGGCCTCACGATGCAGGCGGCGGGCGACGCGGAGGACCCCAACGCGATCGTTCCCGACATGGCGACCTCGCTCGGCGAAGAGTCCGAGGACGGCCTGACGTGGACCTACACGCTCAAGGAGGACCTCGCGTTCGACAACGGCGATCCGATCACCTCCGCCGAGGTGAAGTTCGGCATCTCGCGAGCCTGGGATCCGCAGATCGGCATCGGCTCCCCGTACCTCAAGAACGTCATCGACGCGCCCGACGACTACGAGGGCCCCTACGTCAGCGGCGACCTGCCGACGATCGAGACCCCCGATGCGCAGACGATCGTCTTCCACCTCAAGGAGCCGTTCCCCGAGTTCGACAACGTGCTCGCCCAGGCGAACGCCGTGCCCTTCCCGGAGGGAACGGGTGGCGGCGACGAGTTCATCAACGACGTCATCGCATCCGGGCCCTACACGCTCGACAGCTACACCCCGGGCAGCTCGATCAAGCTCGTGCGGAACGAGCACTGGGATCCGGCGACGGATGAGGTGCGAAAGGCGTACCCCGACGCGTGGGAGTTCGAGATCGGCATCGACCCCGCGACGATCGACGAACGGATGATCGCGGGACAGGGCGCCGATCAGAACGCCATCGGCCCCAAGATCGGCGGCGCGACCCTCGCGCGGATCCAGACGCCCGAGCTGCAGGAGCGGGCCATCACGGCGCCCGCGTACTGCACGACGTACATGGGCATGAACACGACGAAGGAGCCCTTCGACGACGTCCGCGTGCGCCAGGCCGTGAACTGGGCGATCGACCGCGCCTCGGTGCAGAACGCCTCCGGCGGCACGCAGCTCGCCGACGTAGCGACGACGATCATTCCCCCGGCGGTCACGGGCCACAAGGACTTCGACCTCTACCCGAGCGACGGCAACGCGGGCGACGTCGACAAGGCCACAGCGCTGCTCGAAGAGGCGGGCTACGCCGACGGCCTCGAGTTCACGCTCGATATCCGCTCCAACCCGACGGCGCGGGCCCAGGCCGAGGCCGTGCAGGAGTCGCTCGCGAAGGCGAACATCGACGTCAAGCTCAACGTCATCGACTCGGCGATCTACTACGAGACGATCGCGACGCCGTCGCAGCAGAACGACGCGGCCATCACGGGCTGGTGCCCCGACTGGGCGTCGAGCGCGAGCACGTTCATCCCGCCGCTGTTCGACGGCCGCAACATCACGGATCGCGGCAACCAGAACCTCGCGCAGTTCGACGACGCCGACGTCAACAGCCGCATCGATGAGATCAAGGCGATGGGCGCGACGGACGAGGCGGCGACGGCGTGGGGCGACCTCGACGAGCAGATCATGGAGCAGGCGCCGATCGCGCCCCTCGTGCTCGAGAACGGCATCTTCGTCCCTGGCGAGAACATCGCGGGCTACCACCCGAACACGAACATGACCGACCTCACGATCATCGGGCTCAAGGACCCCTCGAAGGGCTGATATGACTTCCGCGACGCCCGAGCTCACGGCAGCGGCGGCGCGCGGCGGCGACTCGACGGTCATCACGTCGGGTCCGCAGCCGCGCGCCGGAAGTCGCTTCCTGCGGGCCTTTCTCTCGGATGTGCCGGCGATGCTGTCGTCCGCGTACATCGTGCTCATGATCGTGGCCGCCGTCTTCGCGCCGCTCATCGTGCGCCTCAGCGGCTGGGGCCCCTACGAGTTCGACCAGGACTCGATCGATCCCAACCTCGGCGCGCTGCCGATCGGCCCGCTGGGCGGGATGGGCGCCGAGCACTGGTTCGGCGTCGAGCCCGGCAACGGCCGCGACATCTTCGCCCGCATCGTCTACGGCGCGCGAGTCTCGCTCACGGTCGCGCTGAGCGCGACGGCGCTCACGACGCTGCTCGGCACGGTCTTCGGCCTGCTCGCCGGTTACTTCGGCGGCCGCGTCGACGCCGTCATCTCGCGGGCCATGGAGTTCCTCATGGCCTTCCCCGCGCTGATCTTCATGATCGCGATCCTTTCGGCGCTCCCCGCCGACAACCGCGTCGTGCTGCTCGTGCTCGTGATTTCGCTCTTCGGGTGGCCGTATCTCGCGCGCATCGTGCGCTCGCAGACGCTCAGCCTGAAGGAGCGCGAGTTCGTCGAATCGGCGCGGGCGTCGGGCGCAACGCACCGCCAGATCATCTTCCGCGAGATCCTGCCGAACCTGCAGTCGACGATCATCGTGATGGCCGCCCTCGCGGTGCCGGGCTACGTCGGCACGGAAGCCGGCCTCTCGTTCCTCGGCGTCGGCGTCGTCCCGCCGACGCCCAGCTGGGGGCAGATGATCGCCTCGGCCGCGCCGTGGTACGCCGTCGATCCGATGTACTTCATCATCCCCGGCGTCTTCCTCTTCCTGCTCGTCATGTCGTTCACGACGCTGGGCGACCGCGTGCGTGGGATCGCCGACGCGGGGGAGGTGCGCGCATGATCCGCATGATGCTCAACCGGCTCGGCGGCATGATCGTCGTGCTCTTCCTCGTGACGCTGTTCACGTACGTCATCTTCTTCGTGCTCTCGCCCGATCCCGCCGTGCAGATCTGCGGAAAGAACTGCACGCCCGATCGCATCGACCAGATCCGAGCGAGCCTCGGGCTCGACTTGCCGTTCTGGCAGCAATTCGCCACCTACGTGGGCGGGCTCTTCGCGGGGAGGACGTTCCTCGTCGCGGGGAGCGAGGTCGCCTGCTCGGCGCCGTGCCTGGGGTACTCGTTCCAGACGAGCCAGCTCGTCGGCGACATGATCGTGCAGCGCCTGCCCATCTCGGCGACGATCGCGCTCGGCGCGGCCGTGCTGTGGCTCTTCGGCGGCGTCGCGGCCGGCGTGCTGAGCGCGGCGAAGGAGGGGAAGTTCCTCGACCGCTTCTTCGCGGGGCTCACGCTCGGCTCGATGTCGATCCCGAACTACGTGCTCGCGCTCGCGCTGCAGTTCCTCCTCGTCGTGGTGCTCGGTTGGCTGCCGTTCCCGCAGGCCGTGCCGTTCGGCGACGACCCCGTTCGCTGGTTCCTCAACTTCCTCATGCCGTGGATCGTGCTCGCGATCAGCTACGCCGCGATCTACACGCGCCTCACGAGGGCGAACGTCATCGAGACGATGCAGGAGAACTTCGTCCGGACGGCCCGCGCGAAGGGCCTGCGCCCGAGCCTCGTCTGGCGCAGGCACGCGCTGCGCCCCGCGCTGACCCCGATCGTGACGATCTTCGGCATGGACATCGCGGGGCTCCTCGGCGGCGCGCTCATCACCGAGACGGTCTTCGGCCTGAACGGCATCGGCAAGCTCACGGCCGACTCGATCTCGAGCAACGACCAGCCCGTCATCATGGCGGTCACGCTGCTGTCGGCGTTCTTCGTCATCATCGGCAACTTCGTCGTCGACCTCCTCTACTCCGTCATCGATCCGCGCGTGCGAACGGGAGCAACCGCATGACGAACGCAGCAGACCCCCTGCTCCAGGTGTCCGGTCTCACGGTGTCCTTCCGCACGGCGGGCGGCACGACCGACGTCGTGGAGGACCTGTCCTTCGACGTCGCTCGCGGCGAGTCCGTCGGCATCGTGGGCGAGTCGGGTTCGGGCAAGTCGATGACGAGCCTCGCGATCATGGACCTGCTGCCGAAGGGCGGCGAGAAGACGGGATCGATCCGGTTCGACGGGCAGGAGCTCACGTCGCTGTCCGAGCGCCGCATGCGCGCCATCCGCGGGGACCGGATCGCGATGATCTTCCAGGATCCGCTGTCGTCGCTGAATCCGTACTACACGGTCGGCACGCAGATCATCGAGGCGTACTGCTCGCATCGATCGGGCGTCACGCGCCGCGAGGCGAGGCGCGTCGCGATCGAGGCGCTCGAGCGCGTGCACATCCGCGAGGCCTCGACGCGGGTCGATCACTACCCGCACCAGTTCTCCGGCGGCATGCGGCAGCGCATCATGATCGCGATGGCGCTCGCGATGGAGCCCGACCTGATCATCGCCGACGAGCCGACCACGGCGCTCGACGTGACGGTGCAGGCGCAGATCCTCGACCTGCTCGACGAGATCCGGGCCGCCAGCGGCGCGAGCATGATCCTCATCACCCACGACCTCGCGGTGGTCAGCGAGGTCACCGACAGCATCGTCGTGATGCGAGGCGGCCGCATGGTCGAGCGCGGCAGGACCGAGCAGATCTTCTCGGATCCGCAGGCCGACTACACGCAGCGGCTGCTCGACGCGGTGCCCCGCATCGACGACGAGATCGGATACATGCGCACGACCGACACGGTCGGCACGTTCCCGGGAGGTGCGCGATGAGCGCTCAGAGTCCGCTGTGCCGCGCCACGGGGCTCGTCAAGGAGTTCCCCTCGGGCCGGCGGGGCCTCTTCGGCCGGCGCCCGTCGTTCCGCGCGGTCGACGACGTCTCCTTCGAGGTCGATCGCGGCGAGACGCTCGCGGTCGTGGGCGAATCCGGATCCGGCAAGTCGACGACGGCGCGGCTCGTCGCGCGCCTCATGGAGCCGACGGCGGGATCGATCGAGTTCGAGGGCGAGGACGTCTCGCAGCTGAAGGGGAACGACCTGCGGGCGTTCCGCGGCGGCGTGCAGGTCATCTTCCAGGATCCGTTCTCGTCGCTGAATCCCCGGCAGAGCGTCGAGCGGCTCATCACGGGGCCGCTCGTGTACCAGCGCCGCCCGATCCCCGGCGGCGCGCGGGCGTTCGCGAAGGACCTCATGGATCGCGTCGGCCTGAATCCCGACTTCTCCGACCGGCTGCCCTCGCAGTTCTCGGGCGGACAGGCCCAGCGCATCGGGATCGCCCGGGCGCTCGCGGTGCAGCCCAAGCTCATCATCTGCGACGAGGCGGTCTCGGCGCTGGACGTCTCGGTGCAGGCCCAGGTGATCAACCTCCTGCGCGAACTGCAGCGCGAGGAGGGCTTCGGCTACCTCTTCATCGCGCACGACCTCGCGGTCGTGCGGCAGATCGCCACCCGCGTCGCCGTCATGAGCCAGGGGCGGATCGTCGAGACGGGCGATCGCGACGAGCTCTTCCGCGCGCCGCGGCACGAGTACACGCGGAAGCTGCTGAGCGCGGTGCCCCGCATCAACCCGGAGTGGGACCGCCGCCGGCGCGAGGCGCAGCGCCGGCGGGAGTCGGCCGCGCGCGGCGCGGGCGGCGTCGCGGAGGCGGGCCTGTGAGCGGCGCATACCTGCTGCCCGGGATCCGCGTGACCGACCGGCGCGTGCCGGTGCCGCTCGACTGGGCGGATCCGGACGGCGAGGCGATCGAGCTGCTCGTGCGCGAGCTGGTCGACCCCGATCGCGCGGACGAGGACCTGCCCCTGCTCACCTACCTGCAGGGCGGCCCCGGCGGCGCGAACCCTCGGCCGCTCGCGCGCGACGGCTGGATCGACGAGGCGCTCCGCGACTACCGGCTCGTGCTCGTCGATCAGCGCGGAACGGGCGGCAGCACCCCGGTCGACGCGCGCGTCGTGGCCGAGCGCGGCGACGGCGCGGCGGGCGCCCGATTCCTCGCGCACTTCCGCGCCGACTCGATCGTGCGCGATCTCGAGCACGTGCGCCGCACGCTCTACGAGGGCCGCCGGTGGTCGACGCTCGCCCAGAGCTTCGGCGGCTGGATCACCCTGACGTACCTGTCGTTCGCGCCGGAGGGGCTCGCCGCGAGCTACATCTGCGGCGGCGTGCCCGGCGTGCCGCCCCGTGCGGCCGAGGTCTATCGGCGCACGTTCGATCGCGTCGCCGCGAAGACGGCCGAGCTCTATCGCCGCTATCCGGGCGATGCCTCGCGCGTCGCCCGGATCGCCGACGCGCTCGCGAGCGACGACGTGCGGCTGCCCGACGGCGACAGGCTCACGGTGCGGCGGCTGCAGTCGCTCGGCATCGACATGGGCATGAAGCCCGGCCACGAGCGCCTGCACTGGCTGTTCGAGAAGGCCTTCGTGCGGCCAGGGCGGTTCTCGGAGGGGTTCCTGCAGGACGTGCTCGCGCTGTCGACGACGGCGAACAACCCGCTGTTCTGGACGCTCCAGGAGGCCATCTACGGCGACCCGGGGCACGGGCCGACGGGCTGGGCCGCGCAGGCCGAGCGCGACCGCCGTCCCGAGTTCGACGAGGAGCGACGCCCGCTGCTGTTCACGGGGGAGATGGCGTTCCCGTGGATGTTCGAGGAGATCCGCGCGCTTCGCGGCTTCCGGCCGGCGGTCGAGGAGCTCGCGCGGAAGTCCGACTGGTCGCCGCTCTACGACGAGCGGCAGCTCGCCGCGAACGAGGTGCCGGTCGCCGCCGCCGTGTACTTCGACGACATGTACGTCGATTCCGGCCTGCAGCTCGACACGCTCGGCCGCGTCGGCAACGCGACGCGCTGGGTCACGAACGAGTTCGAGCACGACGGCATCGGCTCGGGGCGCACCTTCACGCGGCTTCGCGAGCTCGTTCGGGACAGAGGAGGAGAGCGACGATGACGACCGACCGACACGACGCGCGCCCGCCGTACGCGGGCACGCGATACCCGCGCCTCGCCGAGGTGCCCGCTTTCACCGAGTGGATCGCGACGGGGTGGGACGATCGCACCCCCGCGCCCGATCTCGTGGCGGGCCAGGCGGCGGCGAGCGCGGCGCACCGGCGGCGGCTGAGCGACGCGATGCCGGGGACGACGATCGTCGCGGCCTCGGGCACCGCGCCGACGCGCAACGACGACAGCGCATACGGGTTCCGCGCCGACAGCAGCTTCGTGTGGCTGACGGGGTGCCAGGCGGAGGACGCCGTGCTCGTCATGCGCGCCGGTCCGGACGGGCACGACGCGATCCTCTTCCTGCCGCCGCCATTCCGCCCGGGCGAGACGGGCTTCTTCGCGGACGCCGCGCACGGCGAGCTCTGGGTGGGGCCCTCCGCGGGGCTCGCGGAGTGGTCCGAGGCGCTCGGCATCGAGGTGCGCCCCCGCGCGGAGCTGGAGTCGGTGCTCTCGCGGGCAACCGGCGCGAGCGTGACGAGGGCGGCCGCGGCGGCGCTCGCGGGATGGGCGCCCTCCGCCGAGCTCGAGCGCACGCTGTCGCGGCTGCGCATGGTGAAGGACGACTGGGAGATCGCGCAGCTGCGCGAGGCCGTGGACGCGACGGTCGAAGGCTTCTCCCAGGTCGCCTCCGAGATCCCCCGCGCCCTTGCGGACGGGCTCGGCGAGCGCTGGCTGCAGGGCACGTTCGACAGGCTCGCGCGCACGCGGGGCAACGGCCCGGGGTACGCGACGATCGTCGGAGCGGGCGCCCACGCGCCCACGCTGCACTGGGTGCGGTGCGACGGCGACCTCGTGCCGGGGGAGCTCCTGCTGCTCGACATGGGCGTCGAGGCGCGGTCGCTCTACACGGCCGACGTCACGCGCACGATTCCCGTGACGGGCTCTTTCTCGCCCGAGCAGCGCGCCGTGCACGACCTTGTCGAGCGCGCGCATCGCGCGGGGCTCGACCGGATCCGCCCCGGCACCGAGTATCTCGACTTCCACTTCGCGGCGATGGAGGTCATCGCCCAGGGGCTCCACGACTGGGGGCTGCTGCCCGTGTCGGTCGACGAGGCGCTCTCGCCGAAGGGGCAGCAGCATCGCCGGTACCTCGCGTGCGGGATCGGACACCACCTCGGCCTCGACGTGCACGACTGCAGCCAGGCGCACTACGAGGACTACATGGGCGCCCCGCTCGAGCAGGGGGTCGTCATGACGGTCGAACCCGGTCTCTACTTCCACGCGCACGACCTCACGCTGCCGCCCGAGCTGCGGGGAATCGGCGTGCGGATCGAAGACGACGTGCTCGTCACGGCGTCGGGCTCCGAGGTGCTCTCTGACGCCCTTCCCATCGACGCGGCGGGGCTCGAGCGGTGGACGCGGGAGCGGATCCGATGACCGCGCCCGCCGCGCGGCCCGCCCGCCTCGTCGAGCCCTTCGACCTCGGCGACGTCGAGCTCGGCGAGGGCAGCGTCTTCCTGCGTGCGCGCGACGGCATGCTCCATCTCGCGCGGGTCTACCCCGTCGACCGTCTGCTCGCGGTGTTCCGCGCGAACGCCGGCCTCGACACGCGCGGTGCTCGCCCGCCCGGGGGCTGGGAGGAGTTCGGGCACCCGAACGAGGAGGCCTGGGGCGAGCACGACTACCCGGGCGCCGACAGCGCGCAGACCGCGAACCTCCTGCGCGGCCACTACGCGGGGCACTTCCTGTCGATGCTCGCGCTCGCCGCCGAGGGGGAGCGCGACGAGGCGCTGCGGCGAAAGGTCGGCGAGCTGGTCGACGGCCTCGCCGAGGTGCAGTCGGCGCTCGCGGCGACGGGGCGGTTCTCGCACCCCGGTTTCCTCGCGGCTTACGGCGAGTGGCAGTTCGCGCGCCTGGAGGAGCTCGCCCCCTACGGCGAGATCTGGGCGCCGTACTACACGTGCCACAAGATCATGGCCGGGCTGCTCGACGCGTACGAGCTCGCGGGCAACGAGCGCGCGCTCGAGGTCGCGACCGCGATGGGCCGGTGGGTCGCGCACCGGCTCGGCCGGCTCGACCGCGCGCACCTGCAGCGGATGTGGTCGCTGTACATCGCGGGCGAGTACGGCGGCATGAACGAGACGCTCGCGCGGCTGAGCGTCGTCGCGGACGCGCCCGAGCTGCTCGACACGGCGCGCCTGTTCGAGCAGGACGAGCTGCTCGCCGCGGGGTCGTCGGGCGACGACGTGCTCACGGGGATGCACGCGAACCAGCACCTGCCGCAGCTCGTCGGCTACGTGCACGAGTACGAGCTGACGGGCGAGCGCCGCTATCTCGACGCGGCGATCGGGATCTGGGATCAGGTCGTGCCGGGCCGCATGTTCGCGCACGGCGGCACGGGCGAGAGCGAGATCTGGGGCGCCCCCGGCACGGTCGCGGGCAACATCGGCCGCCGCAACGCCGAGACCTGCGCGACCTACAACCTGCGCAAGCTCGCGAGGCTCCTGTTCCTGCACACGCTCGAGCCGCGATTCATGGACTACTGCGAGCGCGCCTCGCTCAATCACCTCCTCGGGTCGCGGCGCGCGGCGGGCTCCGACACGAGCCCGGAGGTGACCTACATGTTCCCCGTCGACCCGGGCGCGCTGCCCGAGTACGACAACACGGGCACGTGCTGCGGGGGCACGGGGCTCGAGAACCACGTGACGCACCACGACAGCGTGTTCTTCCGCGCCGCCGACGGCGCGCCCGCCCTGTGGATCGCCCAGCTCGCGCCCGCGCGCCTGACCTGGCGCGAGCAGGGCGTCGCGGTCTCGGTCGACGCGGCGTATCCGTGGTCGGACGAGGCGCGCATCGAGATCGAACCGCAGGGAGAGCCCGTCGCCCTGACGCTCAACGTGCGGGTGCCCGAGTGGGCGGCGGGCGAGG
>JAJUIM010000104.1 GCA_029267645.1 Microbacterium sp. | reverse complement strand
GCCAGCTCATCGAACGGAATCTCCTTCTCGCGTTCGATCGAACGCAACAGGGCCAGATCGATCTCCACAGCAGCCTCCCTATTCAGCTCTCCCGCCGGCAGACGTTCGCGCCGACATCTCCTCGACGATACCCGACGGGATCCTGGGGCGGCTGGGTGGACGCGGCGAGGGCCCGCCTTCCCGAAGGAAGACGGGCCCTCGCGCGTCAGGCGCCCGGCCTCACTTGCTGCCGCAGATGAGACCCCAGCCGTTGCCCTTCCCCTTGCCGTTGCCGAGGCCGTGCGCCTTGCCGTTGCCCTTGCCGGGGTGACCGCACTCCTCAGGCGCCGCCTCGGGCGCGGAAAGGCCCACGAGGATCGGGTTGTGGTCGCTCGCGCGGAAGACCGACTCGTCGTACAGCAGCGTCGCGTTGTAGTTGTAACGGCTGTACTCGAAGCCGACCTGCTCCTGCGCGTTGATCTGCCAGACGTCGACGCCCGTCACGGCCTCGAGCGCCTCGGCGTTCGCGAACACGTGGTCGAGCGAGCCGTCGAGGCCGTCGTAGTTGTAGGTGGCCTCGCCGCCGTTCAGCGCGTAGTTGAGGTTCGTGAACCCTGCGGCCTCGATCGTGCGCACCGGATCCTCTGCCGCGTACGCGTTGAAGTCGCCCGCGAGGAAGACCGCCTCGATGCCCGTGAGCTCCTGCACCTCGGCCGAGTACTCGACGAGCGCCTCGGCCTGCGCGACGCGGTCGGGGTTGGCGTTGCCCTGGCCCGTGCCGTCGTCGGTGCCGGAACCCTTCGACTTGAAGTGGTTCGCCGCGACGAGGAACGCGTCGTCGTCGCTCGCGCCCACGGCCTTGAAGCCCTGGAAGAGCGGCTCGCGCGCGTTGTCGAACGCGGGCTCGTCGACGAGCAGGTGCGACTCGCCGACCGTCTCGACCTCGGCCGTGCGGTAGATGAACGCGCTGCGGATCACGTCTTCCTCGGCCGGGATCTCCTCGGGCGAGGCGGCGTATGCCCACGCGCCCTCGCCGTCGGCCTCGTTGAGGGCGTCCACGAGCGTCGCGACAGCGAAGTCGCGATCCTTGCCGAAGTGACCTGAGTTCTCGATCTCCTCGAGCGAGACGACCGACGCGCCGAGCGTGCGGATCGCGTTCACGATCTTCGTCTCCTGGCGCTCGAAGCTCTCGGCAGTCGCGGCGCCGCGGGGGCCGTTCGGCTCGCAGCGGTTCGCCGAGACGGGCTCGCCCGCGCGGTCGTCGTAGGTCGTGCACGTGCCGAGGCCCGCGGCGACGAACTCCTCGGCCGTCGTCGGGAAGTAGTTGAGCACGTTGAACGTGGCGATCGAGATGTCGCCCGCCACGTCCTCGGGCGCGGCGTTCGCGGCGCGCTCGTCGCTGAACGCGACGAACTCGGATCCGTCGCCCTCGATTGGCGAGGTCGGCTGCAGGCTCCACGCGCCGTAGCGGTAGTCGAGCACGAAGGGCTGCTGCAGCTCGACCGACGAGCCCACGCGCACGGGGTTCTCGGGCGTCAGGTACGACAGCGGCGCGTCCTTCTGGCTGTTGAAGTTCGTGCTGCGCGCGTCGTCGAGCGTGATGCTCGCGGCGTCGATCTCGGCCTGCGCCTCGGCGATCGCCTGCGTGTCGCGCGGGTCGATCGAGTCGGTCGGCTGGCGCAGCGGCTCGTCGCCGAAGGCGATGCCGAACGAGCCGTAGAAGTTGGCGTCGTAGTTGTCGGTGACCGTGAACGGCCCCTCGGGCAGTACGAGCTCGCTCTGGTGGGCGCGCTTGCCCTCCTCGGTCGCGATAGCCTCCCACGACGTGATCGGCTCGACCTCGCCGAGCGAGGTGTCGAGCACCTCGACGGCGTCGACCGTGATCTCGGTGAGCCCCTCGTGCTCGCTCACCTCGCCCGTCACGCGCACGCTCTGGCCGATGTCGGCGAGTGCGCGGTCGCCCCACACGAAGACGGCGTCCGAGGCGCCGTCAGCGGGGTCGCCCGACGGGTCCTGGATCGTGAAGCCGCGGAAGCCGCCGTCGCGCCAGTCGGCCGTGACGACGCCCTCGACGACGACCGTCTGCCCGACGAGCGGGGAGGCGTCGCCCGTGCCCTGCACCTCGGCGATCGTCGCGGGCGTCGCGGGGCCGCCCGGCTCCTCCGGCGTCTCGGGATCCTCGGGCCCGGCCGTCTCGCCCGCCGCGTTCGTCGGGGTGGGGGCGCCCGCCGCGAAGTCGGCGCCGTTGTCGTCCGTGTCGAGCGCGGCGTCGTCGCGCTGCGCGCTCGTCATGTTCGACAGCGCCTGCGCGGCCTGGCCCTCGAAGCTCGCGGCCGTCCCGAAGCCGACCATGTCGACGAGCCCCTCGGAGCCCGCGCGATCGCCCGCGGCCGCGCTGTCGAAGCCGGATCCCGATTCGAAGAGGAAGACGCGGCCGTTCGACGCCGACATGTTGATCGAGCCGGTCTGGTCGGGCTCGGGCAGCGCATCGGCGGCCGCGTTGCTGCCCGCCGCGAGCTGCACGAGGAAGCGCCCGCCGGGCGCGACCTGCCCCTCGAGCTCGACGACGCCGCCGGATCCGCCCGCAGCGGAGCGGTACTCGAGCGCGAGGCCCTCGAGGTCGATGGGCGCGCCCGTGGGGTTCGCGAGCTCGACGAAGTCGTTCGCGTACGGGGCGCCGCTGTTGCCGCCCCCGCCGAACACCTCGCTGATGACGAGCCCGGATCCGTCCGGCGCCGCCTGCGCCGCCGTCGGCACGATGAGGAACGCGGTCGTGGCGACGGCCGCGGCCGCGACGACGCCCGCGGTGCGGCGCAGCCGCCCGGGTGATGACGTGTGCATGTGTCTCCTGTGGGATCTCACGGCGCCGGCGGAAACCGGCGACCGACTGAGGATGCCGCGGGCGCGTATCCGCCTGCTGTCCGATGGGTTACGGGCCGGGAAACTCATCGGCCCGCCGCGGAGTGCGGCGGGCCGATGGCGGATCAGGCGGTGAGGCGGGCGATCGCCTCTGCGACGGGGACCGTCTCGCGGTCGCCCGTGCGGCGATCCCACAGCTCGACGAGGCCGTCCTTCGCGGCGCGGCCTGCCACCACGAGCTGCGGCACGCCCAGCAGCTCGGCGTCGCCGAACTTGACGCCAGGCGAGACCTTGGGGCGGTCGTCGTACAGCACGTCGCGGCCTGCCTGCTCGAGGCCCGCGATGAGCTCGTCGGCCAGGTCGTACGCCTCCTGTCCCTTGCCGGTCGCGACGACGTGCACGTCGAACGGGGCGACGGCCTCGGGCCAGATGAGGCCCTTGTCGTCGCTCGAGAGCTCGGCGATCGCGGCGAGGATGCGCGTCACGCCGATGCCGTACGAGCCCATCGTGACGGTCACGAGCTTGCCGTTCTCGTCGAGCACCTTGAGGCCCAGCGACTCGGCGTACTTGCGGCCGAGCTGGAAGACGTGGCCGATCTCCATGCCGCGCTCGAGCGTCACGGGGCCGGATCCGTCGGGCGCCGGGTCGCCCTCGCGCACCGTGGCGGCTTCCACCGTGCCGTCGGCCGTGAAGTCGCGGCCCGCGACGAGGCCGTGGACGTGCGCGTCGGCGCGGTTCGCGCCCGTGATCCAGCGCGTGCCGTCGACGACGCGCGGGTCGAGGAAGTAGCGGATCCCCGTCGCCGACTCCTCGCCGAGCACGGGGCCGAGCTCGCTCCACGGGCCGATGAAGCCCGGCACGAGGTCGGGGTGGCGCTCGAAGTCCTCCGCCGTCGCCGGCTCGACCTCGGCGGGCGCGAAGGCGACCTCGACGCGATTGTCGTCGATGTCGCGGTCGCCCGGGATGCCGACGACGACGACCTCGCGGGTGCCGTCGAGGTGCGTGAGCGCGAGCACGACGTTCTTGAGCGTGTGCGCGGCCGTCCAGCCGCCCTCGGGCGCGCCCGGCACGTGCTCGTTCGCGTGCTCGACGAGCGTCTGGATCGTGGTCGTGCCCGGCGAGTCGTAGACGACGGGCGCGGGCGCGTCGTCGTACGGGAGCGGCTCGGGCACGAGGGTCGTGAACGCCTCGACGTTGGCGGCGTAGCCGCCGGGGCTGCGGACGAAGGTGTCCTCGCCGACGGGCGTCGGGTGCAGGAACTCCTCGCTGCGGGATCCGCCCATCGCGCCCGCGTCGGCCTGCACGATCACGTACTCCATGCCGAGGCGCGTGAAGATGCGCTCGTAGGCGTCGCGCTGCGCGACGTAGCTCGTGTCGAGCCCCTCGTCGGACACGTCGAACGAGTAGGCGTCCTTCATCGTGAACTCGCGGCCGCGCAGCAGGCCAGCGCGGGGTCGCGCCTCGTCGCGGTACTTGTCCTGGATCTGGTAGATCGTGAGCGGCAGGTCCTTGTACGACGTGTAGAGGTCCTTCACGAGCAGCGTGAAGGCCTCCTCGTGCGTCGGCGCGAGCAGGTAGTCGGCGTCCTTGCGGTCCTTGAGGCGGAACAGCGCGTCGCCGTACTCCTCCCAGCGGCCCGTCGCCTCGTACGGCTCGCGCGGCATGAGTGCCGGGAAGTGCACCTCCTGCGCGCCCGCGGCCTCCATCTCCTCGCGGATGATCGTCTCGAGGCGCGTCTTCACGCGCAGGCCGAGCGGCAGCCACGCGAAGATGCCGGGAGCCTGGCGCCGGATGTATCCGGCGCGCACGAGGAGGCGGTGACTGCGCACCTCGGCATCGGCGGGATCCTCGCGGAGGGTGCGGACGAAGAGCTTGGAGAGACGGGTGACCACGGGTCGAGTCTATTCCGTCGGCGCCGCCCCGCCCGCGGGTAGCGTGAGCACCATGCAGTTCTCACTCTGGCTTCCCGCGAATCTGCCCTGGCGCGAGCTGCGCGCCGCCGCCCAGCACGCCGCATCCGCGCGCTCGGGCGACGCCTCGTGGCGCGGCCTGTGGCTCGAAGACCACTTCATGGACAACACCCCCGAGCCGAACGACGGCGCCCGCGGCGAGTGCCTCACGCAGCTGACGGCCCTCGCGGTCGCGGTGCCCGACGTGCGCATCGGATCCATGGTGCTCGGCAACACCTACCGGCACCCGGCCGTTGTCGCGAAGCAGGCCGCCGCGCTCAGCGACGTCTCGGACGGCCGGTTCGTGCTCGGCATGGGCGCCGGCTGGCAGGAGAACGAGCACCGCGCCTTCGGCATCGAGTACGGCGACGTGCCGAGCCGGATCCGCTGGTTCCGCGAGGCGCTCGAGGTCATCACACGGCTGCGCGACGACGAGCGGGTGACGTTCGAGGGCGAGCGGTACGCGCTCGAAGACGCCTCGCTCAACCCGCGCCCGCACGGCACGCTGCCGATCCTCGTGGGCGGCAAGGGCGAGAAGGTCATGCCGAAGATCGTCGCGCGCTTCGCCGACGAGTGGAACTTCTGGTCGACACCCGAGCAGTACGGCCCCAAGAACGCGATCTTCACGGCCGCGCTCGAGCGTGCCGGCCGCGAGCCCGGCTCGCTGTGGCGCTCGACGCAGGCGCTCGTGCTGTTCGACGAGCCCGAGAAGGCCGCCGCGATCGCCGCCAAGGGGCGGCCCGCGATCGGCGGATCCGCCGCGCAGCTCGTCGACCAGATGGCTGCGTACCGCGACGCGGGCGTCGACGAGTTCATCCTGCCCGTGACGAACCTCACCGACGCGGCGCGGATCCGCGAGACGAGCGACCGCTTCCTCGCCGAGGTGGCGTCGCAGCTGTGACGGCGCCCGCCCGCGCGCGGTTCGTCGCGCGCGGGCGGATCCGCCTCAGCGCTCTGTGCGCTCGCCCTCCACGGGCGCGGGCGGCACGAGCTTGAGCCCGATGACGGCGCCGACGATGCCCGCGATGAACAGCAGCCGCAGGACCGTGACGGGCTCCGCGCCCGTCGCCATGGCGTACAGCACCGTGAGCGCCGCGCCCGTGCCTGTCCACACGGCATAGGCCGTGCCGATGGGGATCTCGCGCATGGCCCAGCCGAGGCCGAGCATGCTGAGCGTGACGCCGACCGCGAAGACGACCGTCGGCACGGGCCGTGAGAAGCCGTCGCTCATGCCGAGCGCGGTCGCCCAGACGGCCTCAAGTACGGCGCTGATCAACAGAACCAGCCAGTGCATCACGACACTGCCTTCAGACCGATGACGCTCGCGATGAGGAGCGCCAGCAATGCGCCGCGGGCGAGGCTCAGCCGCTCTTGCTTGCGAAACACCGCGAGCAACACCGTCAGCACGGCGCCGATGCCGACCCACACGGCGTATGCGGTGCCCGTCGGAATGACGCTCATGGCGTAGGCGAGGCCGACCATGCTGGCGGTCATCGACACGAGGAACAGGACCGACGGCCAGATTTTCTTGAAGCCCTTCGACGCACTCAGCGCCGTGGCCCACACCGCCTCGAGCATTCCCGAGGCGATCAATACGACCCACTCCATAGCGGATCCTCCCACCGGGGTCGTCCCCGAACTTCAGGAAGTCGGCCGGGTCGTCCCGTCCGGCACGCAGGATCCGCGTACAGCTCCAGTCTATCGTCGGCCGGGAGACAGCGCCGAGGGACGCCATAATGGCATCCGTGCGCCCCATCTTCATCGCGGGCCCCGTGTCATGGAACACACTCGTGATGCTGGACCATCTGCCGGAACCCGTGCCGCACATGCAGTTCGCCACGCGCGACTGGCAGACTCTCGGTGGCACGAGCGCGGGTAAGGCCCTCAGCCTCGCCGGACTCGGGCGCCCCGTGTATCTGCGCACCCTCCTCGGAGACGATGCCCCCGGTAGGCGCATTCGCGAGGCACTGTCCGCGACAACCATCGAG
>JAJUIM010000457.1 GCA_029267645.1 Microbacterium sp. | reverse complement strand
TCGACCCCGAAGGAGCCAGCATGAGCGCCGCCTACACCCACGGTCACCACGAGTCGGTGCTGCGATCGCACCGGTGGCGCACTGCCGAGAACTCGGCCGGCCACCTGCTGCCGCACCTCACAGGCGGCATGCGGCTGCTCGACGTGGGCGCGGGCCCCGGCACGATCACGGCCGACCTCGCGGGGCTCGTGCGAGAGGTCGTCGCGACCGAGATCTCGGAGGAGGCCCTCGCGCTCACGCGCGCGGGCGTCGCGGAGCAGGGCGCGACCAACGTGACGTTCGCGGTCGCCGACGTGCACGCGCTGCCGTTCGAGGACGACGCGTTCGACGTCGCGCACGCGCACCAGGTGCTGCAGCACGTCGCGGATCCCGTGCAGGCGCTGCGCGAGCTGCGGCGCGTCACGAAGCCGGGCGGCATCGTCGCCGTGCGCGACAGCGACTACGCGGCCTTCGCCTGGTACCCAGAGCTCCCCGCGCTCGACGACTGGCTGCGCCTGTACCGCGAGGCCGCCCGCGCGAACGGCGGCGAGCCGGACGCCGGCCGCCGCCTGCGGGCGTGGGCTCGTGCGGCGGGCTTCGCCGACGTGACGGCCGGGTCGAGCACCTGGTGTTACACGTCAGACGACGACCGCGCGTGGTGGGGAGGCCTGTGGGCCGACCGCATCACGCAGTCGGCCATCGCGCACCAGCTGCGCGAGACGAGCCTCGCGACCGACGGGGAGCTCCAGGAGATCGCAGACGGCTTCCGCGCGTGGGCGGCGGATCCCGACGGCTGGTTCTCGCTCCTGCACGGCGAGATCCTCTGCCGCGCCTGAGCGGGGTTCAGGCCTCCGCGACGCGGAAGGTGCAGCGCACGGCCTCGGGACTGATCGTCGCGTCGATCGACGACCGCGCGGATCCGACGTACTTGCGCTCGACCTCGGCCGACACGGCGGCCTGCACGGGGTCGTCGGCGGCGATCGGCACGAGCGTCACGTCGGCGCGCGGCAGCTCGAGCGCCGCGGCGCGATCCCGCTCGGCGACGCTGCCGTCGCCGAGCGCGAAGGCCACGGGCCGGCCGGCGGTGACGTGGCGGTACCACCACGAGACCTCGCCGTACGCCGAGCGCACGTAGGGCACGCCGTCGACGACCATCGACCAGATGGGCGTCGCCGTCTTCTCGCCGTTCTGACGGGTCGTCACGAGCGCCACGACCTGCGTCTCGTCCAGCAGCTTCACGACGTCATCGAATGCCATGCTGCGAGGCTATCGCGGCGTCGCGCGGCGCGGGCCGGATCCGCTCAGACCGACGCGTGCGCGCGGCACACGGCGCGCTCCCCGCACGCCGCGCACAGCACCGTGCGCCGGCGGCAGGCCTCGTCGGCGCAGTTGACCATGCGATCGGTCGCGGCCCCGCACGAGCCGCAGCGGCCGACGACCTCGGCGCCCGCGCCGAACGTCATCGACTCGCGCCCGTCAAAGACGTAGAGGGATCCCTCCCACAGCCCAGTGTTGCCGAACGTCTCGCCGTAGCGGACGATGCCGCCGTCGAGCTGGTACACCTCGCCGAAGCCGCGCGACGTCATGAGGCTCGAGAGCACCTCGCAGCGGATCCCGCCCGTGCAGTACGTCACGACGGGCTTGTCCTTGAGGTGGTCGTACCGACCCGAGTCGAGCTC